>DATFCE010000337.1:0-2152 GCA_035253365.1 Nitrospiraceae bacterium | reverse complement strand
GAGTTCCGGCCGACCAGTTGACGGAAGCGAAAGCAACGAAGCCGCCCTTCCAGCCGACCCCCGAGATTCTCGCCGAAGGCAAAGCCATTTTCCTCGGTCGTGGGACTTGCTTTCAATGCCACGGCCCGGAAGGCAAAGGTGACGGTGGAGCCGCCAAAGTGCTTCCGATCCAGCCGCGCAATTTTACCAACCCGAAGTTCAAGAAAGTCCGCACGCCCGGCGAGATGATGTGGGTCTTGAAGAATGGCAGCATGGGTCAGTCCGGCAGAGTACCCGGCACCGGGATGCTGCCGATCGTCGGCCAATTTCTCAGTGAAGAAGACGGATGGAAGGTCCTGCTCTATGAACTAAGCCTGGGCTCCGAGTAGCAGATGTTGAAAAAGGCCTCCAGCTTTGTTCTCGGTCGCTCAAAGCCTCAACGTACCGCTAAGAGTACGCCCATCGGGAAGGGACGCGTCTTGGCGCGTCTGGGTCAGGGTGGGTGCAAAGAGTTTCGCTCGCTGCGGCCTCGCCTGGGACGAAGCGCCTCTCGACGCGCTGGGCGGGTGGTGAAATAGAGGACCTTTTTGAGCATCCGCAGCTACCCGCGCGGCGCGTCGTCAACCCCTTTGGGACGGCGGCGCGCCACACCGGTTTCATGTGCCGCTGCCGCCACGGCTCTCGCCACGCGCGGCACCACATCTTTATCAAAGATGCTGGGAATGATGTAATCCTCGCTGAGCGCCGATTCCGGTATCGCGTCGGCAATCGCCTGCGCTGCGGCCAGCTTCATGGCTTCGTTGATATCTTTGGCCTGTACGTCCAACGCGCCGCGAAAGATCCCCGGAAAGGCCAGCGCATTGTTGATCTGATTCGGATAGTCCGAGCGGCCGGTGGCGAAAATGCGGCAGCGAGCGGCGCCCAATTGCGGGCTGATTTCCGGGTCGGGATTGGCCATCGCAAACACGATGCGGTCCTTGGCCATCAAATCCACATCATCAGGTTGCAGCACGTTGCCCACCGACAGGCCAATGAATACATCGGCATTCCGTAACGCGTCGCGTAAGGTGCCGGTGGGCTGATCCTTACGGATGCAAGCGGTCAGATCGGTCCGAAAGGCGCGCAGTCGCTCGGGATCTCCCGCCAGCACGATCCCTTCTTTCTCGCAGCCGACGAGATGGGAGACACCCGCGGCCAACAGGATGCGGCAACACGCCGTTCCCGCCGCCCCGAGCCCATTGACGACGACGCGTATATCGGCGAAGGATCGTTTGATCACCTTGAGAGCATTCGTCAGCGCCGCGAGAATCACCACGGCAGTGCCGTGCTGATCATCGTGCATGACGGGAATGTCCATCGACCCTTTTAAGCGCCGCTCGATTTCAAAGCAGCGCGGCGCGCTGATATCTTCCAGGTTCATGGCGCCGAAACTCGGCGCGATGCCCTGCACGATACGGATGATCTCTTCCGGGTCTTGGGTGCTGAGGCAGATCGGCCAGGCATCGATGCCGGCGAATTCCCGGAACAGCATCGACTTGCCTTCCATGACCGGCAGCGCCGCCTCAGGTCCGAGATTGCCGAGTCCCAAGACGGCGGAGCCATCGGTGACAATCGCGACGCTGTTGGATTTCGACGTGAAGGCGTAGGCCTTGGACCGGTCCTTGGCGATGGCTCGGGAGACCCGGCCAACGCCGGGTGTGTAGACCATCGAGAGGACATGCCTCGTGGCGAGCGGCAGTTTGCTCTGGACGCGGATTTTCCCGCCCAGGTGCAGCAAGAAAACTCGATCCGATGCCGACAGCACGCGGACATTCGGCATGCCATTGAGCCGTTCCAGCACGCGCTCGCCATGCTCTTCGGTCAGCACATCGAACGTGACGTCCCGCACCATGGTGTCCGCAGCAGCCGAGACGATATCCACCGCGCCTAAATTCGCCCCCTCCTCGGCCAGCACGGTGGCCACACGCGCAAACATCCCCGGCCGATTGGCCAATTCGAGTCGAACCGTCAGGCGGTAGTTGGAATACGGACCGATCTCAGGCATGTCGCACCTCTGACTAGAAGCCTATCATATCCAAATAACACCGGGCTGCTACGTAGGTGATCATGAGGAAACGGAACCATCGACCGGTTGACATGCCTGGAAAAGTGGCATAGGGTAGCCGCCTTAAAA
>DATFCE010000336.1:0-2783 GCA_035253365.1 Nitrospiraceae bacterium | reverse complement strand
GTACACGCTCGCGAAGATTTGGCGGGGCGGCCTGCAATCGGCCAACATCGATGGCAACACGCGCTTGTGCACTGCCACCGCCGCCACCGGCTGCATGGCCAATTTCGGTGCGGACGGTCCCGTGGCGTCCTATGTCGATATGGATCAGGCCGATCTGCTGTGTCTGTACGGTCACAATGTCGCCGAGGTCCACACGGTTCTTTGGGAGCGCATGCTGGCCGCGAAACAGAAGAACGGCGGGCGCATCATCGTCGCCGATCCGCGTCGGTCGCCGACCGTGCGACAGGGTGCCGACCTGCACCTCCAATTGCGGATCGGGACGAATACCGCGCTGATGAACGGCATCATTCATCTGCTGATTGCGCGCGGCCGGGTGAACCGTGACTTTGTTACGAAGCACACGGTCGGGTTCGAGGAACTCGACGCGGTCGTCCGCGAGTATCCGCCCAAGCGCGTGGCCGAAATTTGCGACATTCCCCTGCGCGACCTCGAAACCGCAGCCGAGTGGATCGGTACCACCCCGCGTGTGGTTTCGACCACAGCGATGGGGGTCTACCAAAGTGTCGAAGCCACGGCCGCGTCCTCATTGGTGAACACCGTGCATTTGCTCATGGGGGCGATCGGCAAGCCCGGCGCGGGCCCCTTGCTGATGGCAGGCCAACCCTCCGCGATGTCCAACCGGGAGACGGGGGCGGGCGGCTCCTACCCCGCCTACCGCAACCCCCACAACAAAGCGCAGATGCGTGACCTGTGCGAGCTCTGGAAGCTTGACTTTGACAAATTCCATCACGAAATCCCGAAAGACCTCGTGTCGATGCTTGAGGCCGCCGAACGCGGTGAAATCGAGTTCATGTGGGTGGTCGGCACCAACCCGCTCGTGAGCGCGCCCGATCAGAACCGCACCGAGCGGATCCTGCGTCGACTCTTCGTGGTGGTCCAGGACCCGTTCCTGGATGCCGAGACGGTGGACTTGGCCGACATCTACTTCCCGGCGGCGATGTGGGGGGAGAAGACGGGCTGCATCACCAACGCAGACCGGAGCGTCAACTACCTAATGAAGGCCGTCGATCCGCCGGGGAAAGCGCGGAGCGATTTCGACATCTTCGTCGAGGTCGCCAACCGGCTGGGCTTCAAGGACCGGCATGGCGCGCCGCTGATCCCGTTCAAGGAACCCAAGGACGCGTTCGAGGAATGGCGCAAGGTGTCGAAAGGCCGGCCGTGCGACTACTCAGGGATGACCTATGACTTGATCCTGAAAATGGGCGCGGTGCGCTGGCCCTGCAACGAGCAGCACCCCCGTGGGTCTGAGCGTCTGTATGAGGACCTCAAATTCTGGACCGGCATCGATGAGAGCGAAACGTACGGCGCCGATTTCCTGACCGGCAACCACAACACCCGCAGCGACTACGAGCTGATCGACCCCAAAGGCAAGGCATTCCTGAAGCCGGCGCACTGGCGGCCGCACCCGAACCCGACTTCTGATGAGTATCCGTTCCTGCTCAACACCGGACGCGTGGTCTATCACTTCCACACCCGCACCAAGACAGCCCGATCGATGGCGCTGAACGAACGGGCGCCGCATGCCTATGTCGAGATTCATCCCACCGACGCCGCCCGCCTGAAGATCGAGCTCGGTGACCTGGTTGAGATTACATCCCCGCACGGCCGGTGGGAAGGCCCGGCGATGGTGGTCGATACGGTCCGGCCCGGGGAAGTGTTCGTGCCGTTCCATTACGGCCACCGTTCCAATTCAGCCAACCAGCACACCTGGTACGCGAAGGACCCGGTCAGCGGCCAGCCGCAGTTGAAATCGTCGCCCGTTGCGGTCCGGCGGCTGAGCTTCGGACAGCCTGAACCGTGGCTGCTGGCGCGGCTCGCGGAACTGAATGGGAAATCCACAGAGCCGTTCGCCGCCCGAGAATTCGGCGGCACTGTCAACCGGACGGTTCAAGCGAAATTGTAAGCGGATACAACGCCGCCTGCCGCCACTCCGATAGAGGCGACCGACGGCAACACACACCTATCAAGGAGGTTGGGGTCATGAAAAGTTTTATAGATCTTCTCGTCTGTGCCGTGATCTTCGGTTTTGGAGTGGCGACCGTGATACCGGCGGACGCGGCGCAGGCGGCGTCTGCACCCCGGACCATTGAGGGGGACGTGCTGAAAATCGAGGGGGAATTCTATACCGTGCACGATACGGCCGGCCACGAAGTTCGCATCCACGTGGACAAGACCACGAAACTGGGAGATGCCCTGCCGTTTATCACTGGCGACAAGGTGGAAGCCCAAGTGACGGATAAGGGCCACGCTCTATCCATGAAACACGTGCATGAGATGCAGGGTGGGATGGCAGCGCTCGGCCCGCAGACCATCAAAGGAGATTTGCTGAAAATCGATGGGGAATTTTATACGGTCCATGATACGTCAGGCCATGATGTCCGCCTGCATGTCGACAAGACCACAAAACTGGAGGGAGGCTTAGACTTCATCACCGGCGACAAGGTCGAAGTCCGAGTGACCGATACGGGCCATGCTCTATCCATGAAGCACGCAAACCCGACAAAATAGTTCCTCATTCTTTACTGATTTTGATGGATCGTAGTCTGTGCTGGGCCATCTGGGCTTCAGCGGGACAGTACGTAGCCGCGAGAGAGAGGAAAGGAAACGCACTCCCATGGCGAAAGTCCTCTGTATTCTTTATCCCGACCCGCAAGCTGGGTATCCGCCGAAGTATGCTCGGAATGATATCCCGACCATCACCACCTATGCCGACGGTCAAACCG
>DATFCE010000335.1:0-5737 GCA_035253365.1 Nitrospiraceae bacterium | reverse complement strand
AAACGCACCACGCTCAATTCAAAAATGAAGAAACTGGGTCTTTCTCGCCTGCAGCGCTGATCGCATCGGCCGCGTAGGCCGATCCATCACGCGTGCCTTGTGTATCCCTTACTCGGTAATCAGCCTTTGCCTGGCAGCTCTACGCTCTTAATTTCTCCTACACTACGGCTGGCCTAAACGCACGGAATCCTGGCGCCATGAGTGTGACACTCAAAAAACTTAGGCATCAAGTCGTCGTCATCACCGGGGCATCGTCGGGCATCGGCCTCGTCACGGCGCGGATGGCGGCGAGGCGAGGCGCGCGTCTGGTGCTCGCGGCGCGTAGCTCCGATGCGCTGCATCAATTAACGGATGAGATCACTCGGGACGGCGGCCAGGCAATCGGCGTGATCGCCGATGTCGGCAAACACGAGGAGGTGCGCGAGATCGCGCGGGCGGCGAAAGACACATTCGGCGGCTTCGATACCTGGATCAACAACGCGGGGATCTCGATCTACGGCAAACTCGAAGAAGTCTCCATTGACGATATGCGCCGTCTATTCGACACCAACTTTTGGGGCCTGGTCTATGGGTCGCTCGAAGCCGCGCGCCATTTCAAAACTCGCCACGAAGGCGGAGGCGCCATCATCAACGTCGGCAGCACCCTGTCCGATCGCGCCGTCCTGGTGCAGGGCATCTATAGCGCCAGCAAGCACGCCGTGAAAGGCTTCACCGACGCGCTTCGCATGGAATTGGAAGAGGAAGGCGAGCCCGTTTCCGTCACGCTGATCAAGCCCGGCGCGATCGATACGCCCTACCCGCATCATGCCAAAAATTATCTCGACGCGGAGCCGACGAACCCCGGACCGGTCTATGCGCCCGACACGGTGGCACGCACGATCTTGTATTGCGCGGAAACGCCGGAGCGCGACGTGTTTGTCGGCGCGGGCGGCAAGGGTACGTCGCTGTTCGGACAATATCTGCCGCGACTCGCAGACAAGGTCATGGAAAGCCTCTTTTTGGAACAGCAAAAAAGCCATCATCCTCCTCGGCCTCGGGAACAGAATGGGCTCGACCGGCCGTCAGGACGGTTGGAGGAACGCGGGCGCCATGAGGGGCACGTCGCCGAAACGAGCCTGTACACGCACGCCTCGCTGCATCCGCTCCTCACCGGAGCGGCGCTGGTCGGCGCGGGTTTCGCCGTCACCGCCTTGTGGCGCGCGGCACGGAACGGATTTGCAGCCAACGGCACCCGAAACACGGACATCAGGCGACGGCAACGTGAAGCATTTCCGTGCACTGTATGACGCGGCGTTCAGTTGGTCTAAAGGAGGCACGATCATGGCAGTTCAAACAATGCAACCGGCCGGACAGAACAGAGAACAGCGCATAGGAATCGTCCGAGGCGGGCGGGGGAGCGGGCGTCCCGCACGCCTTCATCGCGGAAATGGCACAGGGCGCCACGGAGAATCCAAAGAGATCAATGACGAGCAGGTCGCGCGCGCACTCGGATGGTTCAGTATCGGCCTCGGGCTGGCTGAAATCCTGGCGCCACGGGAGCTCGCGAAATTCATCGGCGTCCCCCAACACCGCCTATTATTTCGTCTGCTCGGCGTACGGGAGATGACCAGCGGCATCGGCATTCTCACCCAACGGAAACCCGCGGGGTGGATGTGGTCGCGAGTCATAGGCGATGCCATGGACCTGGCGCTCTTGGGCGCAGCGCTCACGTCCGACCGGGCACGAAGCGGCAGAGTCGCGGCGGCCACGGGGGCCGTCGTCGGGGTCGCCGCATTGGATTGGCTGTGCAGCCGGCAGCTCAGCCGCAGTGCCGGCGCGACGACGGACAGCGGCGCCATTCGCGTGAAGAGAGCCGTCACGGTGGACCGTTCGCCCGAAGAGCTCTACCGATTCTGGCATGACGTCCAAAACCTGCCGCGTGTTATGAGCCACCTCCAATCCGTACAGGTAACCGGAGAGAAGCGATCACACTGGGTCGCGAAAGCACCGGCTGGCAGGACGGTCGAGTGGGACGCCGAGATCACATACGAGCAACCGAATCAACGAATCGCCTGGCGTTCGATCGAGGGCGCGGATGTTGACAACATGGGAAGCGTTCAATTCCAACCCGCTCCCGGAGGCCGTGGCACTGAAGTACACGTTGAGCTCGAATACTCTCCTCCTGGCGGCATGATCGGTGCCGCCATTGCGAAGCTCTTCGGCGAATCGCCGGATCAACAGATCCAGGAAGATTTGCGCCGTTTCAAGCGAATGATGGAAGCAGGCGAAATCCCAACGACGAAGGGCCAACCACAAGGAGCAGGTTAAGGTTGAGGTCGAGGCTCAGGGCGACCAATCCATCTACTCTTCACCTCCGCCTCAGCCTGAACCTCAGCCTAGCCTCTTGCGCCTCAACCTTAACCTCAGCGTGGAGTTTTTATGAAAGCACTCTGCTGGTACGGCACACACGATACGCGGGTCGAAACCGTCCCCGACCCTAAAATACTCAACCCGCGCGATGCCATTATCAAGATTACATCCACGGCGATTTGCGGCTCCGATCTGCACCTGTACGACGGCTACATCCCCACGATGCAGAAAGGCGACATCCTGGGCCATGAAAATATGGGGGAGGTCGTCGAAGTCGGCAAGGAGGTCAAAAATCTACGGGCCGGCGATCGGGTCGTGGTGCCTTTTACGATTGCGTGCGGTCACTGCTTCTACTGCAAAAAGGATCTTTCGTCGCTGTGCGACAACTCGAATCCGAATGCGTGGATGGCCGAGAAGCTATATGGATATTCGCCGGCGGGACTGTTCGGCTATTCGCACATGATGGGCGGGTATGCCGGCGGCCAAGCCGAATACCTGCGTGTCCCATTTGCCGATATCGGCCCGCTCAAGATTCCTGATGGGATTCCCGATGAAAAGGTCTTGTTCCTCTCCGACATCTTTCCGACCGGCTATATGGCGGCTGAGAACTGTAATATTCAGCCCGGAGACACCATCGCAGTCTGGGGCTGCGGCCCGGTCGGGTTGCTCGCGATGAGGAGCGCGTATCTCCTTGGCGCGGAGCGGGTGATCGCGATCGACCGCTTTCCTGAACGGCTTCGCATGGCACAGGAGCATGGACGCGCCGAAATCATCAATTATGAAGAATCGGATGTCTACGATTCACTCCTTGAGATGACCGGAGGACGAGGGCCGGATTCCTGTATCGACGCCGTCGGCATGGAAGCACACGAGCCCGGATTCATCGGAGCCTATGATCGCGTGAAGCAGGCGATGATGCTCGAGACGGGCCGGCCGCACGCCTTGCGCCAGGCAATCATCGCCTGCCGCAAGGGCGGCACGGTCTCGGTACCCGGCGTCTATGGCGGGTTCATCGACAAGTTCCCCATGGGCGCCCTGATGAACAAGGCCTTGACCATCAAGACGGGGCAGACCTTCATGAAGAAGTACATGGCCCCGCTGCTCGAGCGCATCCAAAAGAACGAGATCGATCCCTCGTTTGTCATCACGCACCCCATGCGACTCGAGGACGCGCCCAAAGGATATGAGATCTTCAAGGACAAGCAGGACGAGTGCATTAAAATCGTCCTGAAGCCATAGGCCCGGGTAGGCAGTCCATGCGCGGGGCGCCGATTCACACCGGCGTCCCGCGCTGCCTGAGCGCGTGTGTCTGCGGTCGAACCTCCGCCATCAGGCGGCAACTACCGCAGCGACCGCAATCTTCCCCTGCTAGGACTTCCCATGTAGCAACTGTGCCGGGCCTGTTCTTCTTTGGCCCCCTCCTGGACTGCGAGACCTTCATCCGACGATCGTGCCTTGTCATCGTACTGTTCTTCAAGCCAGCGATGCCGAATGTGATCCAGTTCGCCTGTTTCCTCAAGTCGAAAGAGAAGATTGTTGATGAACCATCGGAGGGGAAGACGATCGCTGCCGAGGACGATCGAGTAATTTTCATGCGTCAACTGTAACGGCTTGCCGTTCTCCAGCATCACGGGATGCCAATCGTGCCGAAGGCGGGTCACGATAAAGTTCAAAACGGGTTGGCTTCCGATGATGAGATCGGCTCGGCGACCGACAAACCTCTCCGCATCGAATGCGGCGTGCAGCGAGTTACAGATAATGAACTCGTTCCGCCCGAAGCTCACGTTCGCGTACGCGGCCCCACTGCTGCCCTCTTGCACCGCCACGGTCAGACCCGAGAGCGCCTGCAAGCGGACCAGCGGATCATTGACGGACTCCGGCTGTGCCCGAAGCTGACGGTGGATCCGATCGATCACGTCCTGATCGTGAGCGATGACGCTCAGGCCGCCTCGATAGAGATACGGCAAGGAATAGGCAAATCCTCCGCTCCCTTCCGTCGGCACACCGGCAGGGACAGCTGAGATGAAGAACTCGATCTTTCCCTCCTGCACCAGGCCAAATAGATCCCGAGAGGGAACCAGCCGAACGACAGGTCGAATGGATTTTCCACAACGACGGCGTAATTCCCGCACGATCTCATGGGCCAATTCCACATCGAGGCCAGACACGCGGGGGCCGTGATCGGTGTCCACGACGGGGAAGACAAACGGTGGATAGGGTCCGGCAGAGATGCCGACTTGGAGCAGGTCTCGCTCACAGACGGCATCTTGGATCCCCTTCGGAGCGGGCACCATCCATTCGATCGCATCGATGACCAACCCGCAGCCGGAGACCATTACAGTGAGAAGGAGAAGGCTCATCAGGAAGGCGGCGTACGCCATGCGAGCGGTCCATCGGTCGCCTTCATGTCCGGCACGTCGGATGCTTGCCGATTTTAAAACCTGATGCCCACGGTCAAAAGCCATCGTTGCGAGTCTCGAGCCTCATCTTGAAATTCAATGGCGAATCGGGTGTAGGTTGCGGATACATCGAGCGAGACACCCCGCGTCAATAACACCCTGGTACCGATCTGGCCTCCATAAAAGCGCCCCGGATGATCCCGGCCCGGACCGGGAAGAGCCATCCCGATCAGACCGCCGACATACGGCACGACCTGGTCTTCAAGCGGCCCGAACAACGCGTGCCGAATAATGCGATTAATGGGACGCTTGGCCGGGAAATCTAAAAGATCGATAAAGTTATTCCAGCGTGGATTCAGAAATAGGAAGTGTTGGGTCGTGTCGAATTCCTCGTCGCGAAGATCGAAGAACCGGTACTGCGCGCGAACTTCCAAATTGCGATACCACAGCGCTGTGAAGCCGGCTTGCAACTCGATCGCTCGCTCTTTGGGGGCGAACGTTTGATCGCTGATGACGACATCGAAATTGAGCGGCCAGATCGGCAGGATACTGACCTTCTCTTCCTGAGCCAAACCCGGCATGGTGATCACGAGCAAAGGGAAGAAGGCGGCGAGACCGACGTATACCGATCTTTTTTTCATGAAGATAGCATTTACAATCTGGCGATTAGGCAAACCGTACACCGCCGCGTGCTATGGCACAATGGGATTGAAGGCTGAGATTCCTGTGAGGAGCGGCCTACGGCTGCCAACGGCCGGGCGAAACTTCCCGACTGCGTATGCGCCGCAGGACCCCGCACGCTATGGCCGGATACCCTATCCCTTGCAGACGACGGCTATCTGTATTTCATCGCAAATCAACTGCATCGCCTACCAGACTACCATTCGGCAAAGACCTTCGCATGAACCCTACAGCCTTTTCGGGATCAAAAACCGACGGCACGCTGATGCGGCTGCGGTCAGTCCCAGTAGTTGATGCTCGATTTCTTC
>DATFCE010000334.1:0-3163 GCA_035253365.1 Nitrospiraceae bacterium | reverse complement strand
CATAGTCGGCCACGATATGAAACAGCATAGGTCTTTCCTATTATGAGGAGCAACTGACAATGATATGCTTCCCCCAATTCGGCGGTGGGGCGGCATAGTGTTCCATCTTCGGCTGCTCGGCGTAGGGATGGCGCAGGAGATCCAGCAGCCGGTCGATCTCTGAGTAATCCTTCTTCTCGACGGCCCGCGTAATCGCCTCGTGCGCGAGATAGTTTCGAAGAATGTACTTGGGATTGATCCGGTCCATGCGTGTTTTCCGTTCGGGATCGCGGCTGCCCTCCGCGCGCAACCGGTCTCGATAGCGACCTGTCCACGCGTCGAAGGCCGAGCGATCGGTAAACAGGTCGCGCAACGGTTCATTGTCGGCATTCTCAACGGTGAGAAAGTTACCCAGCGCCCGGAAGAAGTTGGTGTAGTCTACGCGGTTTGCCTGCAACACTCTCAGCACCTCGGTCACCAACTCGCCGTCCTCCGGCTGTCGCGCTGTCAATCCCAACTTCTCACACATGAGGTCGGTATACCGCGCGTTCAAGGTCGACTCATAGGTCTGAAGCGCGGCCTTGAGCGGTTCTTGCGGCGCCAACGGCAGCAGCGCCTGGGCCAAGCAGCTCAAATTCCACAACCCAATGTACGGCTGTTGATCGAACGCGTAGCGGCCGTGATGGTCGGAGTGATTGCAGATGAATCCGGGATCGTAGTCCTCCATGAAGCCGAACGGACCATAATCTAATGTCAGTCCCAGGATCGACATATTGTCGGTATTCATCACACCGTGCGCGAACCCGACAGCCTGCCATCGGGCGATCAACTCCGCCGTGCGCGTCACCACTTCGGCAAAGAATTGCACATAGCGATCTTCCGTGCCGGCGAGATGCGGATAGTGTTGCGCGATGACGTAATCGGCCAACGTCCTGAGATGGTCGTACTGGCGGCGGTAATAAAAGACTTCAAACGAGCCGAACCGGACATGGCTCGGCGCCATGCGGAGCAGCATGGCCCCGGTCTCGATCGTCTCACGCCACACTTTCTCGTCACTCCCGATGATGCAGAGCGCCCGGGTGGTCGGAATCCCCAGATGGTGCATGGCCTCGCTGCACAGATATTCGCGGATCGTCGAGCGCAGGACTGCCCGCCCGTCTCCGTCGCGCGAGAACGGTGTCAGCCCGGCGCCCTTCAGATGCAAATCCCATTTCTCGCCGGCCTTGTTACGCACTTCACCCAGGAGGATCGCCCGCCCGTCTCCGAGCCGGCTGACATAGACGCCGAACTGATGGCCCGAATACAGCATCGCAATCGGGTCCGACCCGGGCAGCAGCCGCGCTCCACTAAAATAGTGGACGAACTCCGGCCGTTTCAGCTCATCAGGATGAAGATCGAGCAGGGCTGCCGCGTCGGGACTGGCGCTGACGAGATAAGCAGACTCCTCAAACGGCGTCGGAGGGAGCCGCGCATAAAAATCGTCTGGCAGTCCGGCGTAGGTATTGTCCAGATGAAGGGCTTCAAGCTGTCGCATGCCCTATGATGGCATGAGAGGCGTGGATCGTTCAATTGCGCCTGATGAGATAATCTGGGCATACCGCATTGAGGAAACCCTCTGTCGCAGCTAGAATGTCCACGAACGAGGGCAGGATGGCGCCGGTGGCAGATCCTGAGACTTGCGGCACTCGTAGCGGCTTCGCACAGCTTTTATGGGAGGATGTATGCGAGCGAGAATAGCGGTGATTATCGCGGGCATGGCAGTGGCACTCATGACCGGCTGTACAGGCTCAACCGCCATGGAACGCGACACAACCGCGTCCGCGCATCCATTACGATCGATGCTGGATCAGGGAATCAGTCAACTCACGTTCAATATTGCCGGCCTCAAAAGTCGGGCGGCCGAGCTCGAAGAAATGCCGGCGACGCTGGACCCGACCCTTCGTGAATTACGCGCGTTGGATTTGGCAGCCTGGAAGATTTTGCAACAACAATGGATGCTCCAACGGGATCACTTAGTGTTCGCCAAAGACATGCTTCAGCGCGCAAAAAGGGATCTTGCCGATCGTCCCCGCCTCTTGGAGGAATGGACCACGCACGAACAACGATACGAATCCGCCCTTGCGGACCTGCGCCAGGAACGTCATGATTTGGAACGTAAACGGTTTCAATTGGAAGCCATGCTAATTGAAGAGCAGCTCAAGTAGCCATGATGACGGGACGCGCCCTCACTCTGATCGGTCGAGACGCCTGTCGACTCGGCTTGGCGCTCGTGTCTATGACCAGCTTCGCCTGCGCGCGCGTCGATATGGTGCGGTTGACGGCAGAATCGTTTCCCGCCAAGCAATCAGTTGAAGATGTTGAGATCCTGACCCACAAGCCGACATCCCCAGTCATTCAGCTTGCCGAACTTAGCATGGACAGCACCAGCGAGAGTTTTGAGACGATGCAGGAAAAAATTCTAAAGAAGGCCGCCACGCTGGGCGCGGATGCGGTGGTCTTCTCGGAGCCGATGACATCGGTCCAGCGAAAGGTCGCGTACCAGCCCGTGTATACGCCATGGAGTTATTACGGGCCCTATTACGGACCTGGCGCATGGGGGTATGGCATGGGCGCCTATGGTTGGGGCTATCGAGGCCTGTACGGTCCATGGGGCGGGGCAGGGTATGCAGGATCAACCCCGGTACCATACGATGTGGCGGTGAACAGGCTCAAAGGAACGGCCATCCGCTATACCGACACCAGGTGATCCGACTGTCCTTCAACTTCGTTCTCGCCTTGCCATAGGCGATAGCGAGTCGTCATAGCCGCTTCTCTTGTCTTCCGGGGATCGATTGTCTAGAATGCAAGCCGCGCAGGCTGGGAGTGAGACCACGTGAAAGGCTTACGGTTCGAACGGATTGGGACAGGACGGTACTACAACCTCGTCATGCACATCGGCAGCACCTACGTGCCGGTCAGCGACGAGACGCTCAACGAGCTGAAAGAGCAAACGCTCCTGCCGCCCGAACGCTTTCTCGACCTGCTCGTGCAAAAAATCGGCTACTCCTCCTACCTCAAAGAACAGATCCGCGCCGAGCTCAAGCGCGCCGGCGATCCGGTGACGCAGGTGACGGTCATCCAGGGCGCCATCCGAGACCTCTAATCCGGCCGCTGAAAACGACACTATTACACCCGCCACTCCCCA
>DATFCE010000333.1:0-4645 GCA_035253365.1 Nitrospiraceae bacterium | reverse complement strand
CACGGCGAAGGGCGAGAAGTATACGCCGGCATTGCTGGATGCGTTGACCGTCGATCTGCCGTATCTCACGTCGATTTTTCCACAGCATCCGGAGTACGCCGGCGAATGCATCGGCGTGCAGACCAAACGCGGATGTCCGTACGATTGCGCCTTCTGTCTCTATCCATATATAGAGGGCAAGCGGGTGCGCTATCGGTCGCCGGAGATGGTCGTCCGGGATATCTCGCAACACTATCATCAGTGGGGCGCCCGGCGTTTCTGGTTCACCGACGCACAATTCATCACCGGCAAAGAAGCCTATCCGCAGTGCACCGAGATTCTGGAGCGGGTGATTCGCGAGGGACTGGAGATCGAATGGTCCGGTTATATCAGAACCTCGCTGATCACGGCCGACCTGGCCAAGCTCATGGTCCGATCGGGGGTAGGGGATTTAGAGGTCGCCATTACGTCGGGATCGCAGGCCGTGCTGAACGATCTGCACATGGGATTCAAGTTGGAGCGGCTATATGACGGCTGCCGGTATCTCGCGGAGGCCGGCTTCAAAGGGAAGGTTATCCTCAACTATTCGCTGAACTCGCCAAATGAGACGGAAGAGACCCTGCTCCAGAGCGTGGAGTCCTATAAGATGGTGGCCTCGATTCTCGGGGAGGAACGGGTCTTCCCGTTGATGTTCTTCCTGGGCATCCAGCCCAACACCGATTTAGAGCATCGCCTGCTGGAGGAGGGATATCTGTCCGCCGGCTATAATCCCTTGATGTTGACTCCGGGCAGCATTAAGAAACTGCTCTATAACCCCGCGCCGCTCAATAAGATTATTGCGAAGGCGTGCCTCTCGGCCTGGCATAGAAAACACGGCAGTCAGGACCCGCGCCCGTGGTCGGGCTCGCTCTCCCAAGAGGGAAAGACCGGTTCCTATGCAGATCAGAATCTCATCCGAGGCGTCGCATCCAACTCCGGCCGCGATGCACTGCTCACCCTGGAAGAAATCTTGCGATCGAGAAAAGCTCACGGAGCTTCGATCGGTTCTAGTCCCTCTTCTGCCGTCAGTCCAACCCGTCCGTGATATTCGGGCTGCTGATTTTTACGATCATGGCGGTTAAGGAGGGCTTCTCATGCTTGCATTTAGAATTTCGCCGATGCTATCATCCCGTTCTTTACAGACGGACTTACTGAATCGTTAGAATTATTCTTGAGTTCGAAGCGGTGGAGTGCTGAAGGAGGCGTCTGATGTACAAGACGATTTACATCCCGGTCGATAATTCCGACCATTCCAATATGGCCGTCGACCTGGGGGTAAGCCTGGCCAAAACATTCGGCTCCAAGATCGTGGGGAGTCACGTCTACGCCGCCAAGATGCATGACAAGCGGTTTAAGCAGATGGAGGCCGGACTCCCGGAGGAGTACCACGACGAAAAAGAACTGGATCGGCAGCGGCAGATTCACGATTCTCTGATTACCCGCGGACTTCAGATCATCACCGATTCCTATTTGGATTATGTCGATAAGAAATGCACGGAAGCCAACCTGCCCTTGGAGCGCAAGTCGTTGGAAGGACGGAACTGGAAGGTCTTAGCGGAAGACATCAATACCAGCGCGTACGAGCTGGTCATCATGGGCGCTTTAGGCGTGGGGGCGGTCAAAGACAGCGTGATCGGCAGCAACACGGAGCGTGTGGTGCGGCGGGTCCGGACCTCGGACATGCTGATCATCAAGCATACTCAGCCGATGGACGGCGGCAAGATCATCGTCGCGGTGGACGGCAGTCCTTATTCATTCGGCGGGCTCATGACGGGCTTGGCGCTGGGCAAGGCGCTTAACCGGCCGGTGGAGGCAATTTCCGCCTTCGATCCGTATTTTCATTATGCGGCGTTCCATAGTATTTCAGGCGTGCTGAACGAAGAAGCCGGCAAAGTCTTTCGCTTCAAGGAGCAGGAGAAGCTGCACGAGGAGGTTATCGATAGCGGACTGGCGAAAATTTACCAATCACACCTCGATATCTCTCGGGAATTGGCGCAAGCCGAAGACACCGATATCAAGACAACGCTGCTGGACGGCAAAGCGTTCGAAAAAGTTATCCAATACGTTCGGAAGGAGAAGCCGTGGTTGTTGATCGTCGGCCGGATCGGCGTGCACAGCGACGACGACATGGATATCGGCAGCAATACCGAAAATCTGCTGCGATCCGCGCCATGTCATGTCTTGGTCTCCAATCGCAAGCATGTACCGCCCATCGACACCCAGGCGGAGTACACCATCGCGTGGACCGAGGAGGCGCTGCACCGGATGGAAAAGATTCCGGTGTTTGCCCGAGGCGTCGCCAAGACCGCCATCCATCGATACGCGATCGAAAAGGGCCACACGATCATCAGCAATACCGTCGTCGATTCAGCCGTCGGCCATATTCTGCCCAAAGGCGCGATGGATGCGATGCGGGCGTTGGGCGGAAGTCTCGATGCCGCCGGCATCGATCGTGACAAGATGCAAGCCGATGATTCGGTCGCCCAGGATCTCATGGGCTCGACCTTGAGCGGCATGATCGGCGGGATGGTGGAGGAGAAGCCGAAGGTAAGCGAAGGCACGCAGGCGTATCTCGATCGGATGAGCCAGAACTATTTCGTCTGCGACGGCTGCGGCTATATCGGAAAGGGCGACACGCCGGTGAAGTGCCCCGTGTGCGGCGCGGAGGGCGATCGCTTCAAACAGGTCGATAAGACGATCTTTGAGGCGGCCGCGAAAGCGGAAGGCACGCTGGAAACCGATGTCGCGTATGACGATGTCCCCATGCAATGGACCAAAGATGCGAAGGAAGCCATTCGTGCCGTTCCGGCCGGATTCCAACGCCGGCGCGCCAAAGCAAAGATCGAGAAGAGCGCGCGAAAGCTCGGCATGACGACGATCACGTTGGAGTATGCCGGCCCGATGATCAACGAAGCGGCCGCGGAGAACTATACGCCGATCTTTGCGAATAAGGGGACCGGGATTGCGCCCCCTCCCGAGCCATCGTCAGAGTCCGTTCTGAAAGAACGTCATGGGAATGGGCACGAGAACGGAAGTCAGACCACAAACGGGGAAGAGCAGCCCTCTTCCTCTTCGTCGCCGTACACCTGGATGCCCGAAGCGCAACAGCGTTTAGAGCGCGCCCCGGTCGGATTCATGCGGGATTGCACCCGGGCGTTGATTCAGAAGCATGCCGATAAAATTGGAACGACTACCATTACGTTGGAAGTGGCGAACGAAGGAATCGAGCAAGCCAAGGGCTACATGGAAGAAGCGATGAAGACCGGCAATCTCAAGGACATGATCGCCAGCCTCACCGGCGCTAAGCAGTCCTGAGTGCTGAGTGCTAAGTCCTGAGTGTCGAGATGCTAGAGAGGTTGGGATCTAATTATGGGTCGTTCGCTTCCGCTGTTCGGTGCCTCGTCATTGCCTGAGTCATTCAACTCAGTACTCAGCACTCAGCACTCAGCACTTCCCCAAGACGGCCGGACGGTCGATGACTTCAAGCCCTTTCTCGTCGCCTTGAATCTCACCAAGCGCTGCAATCTGAAGTGCGATCACTGCTATCTCGACGCCACGACCAAGGCCGGTGGCGGATCGGACGAATTGACGACGGACGAATGCTATCGCCTGATCGATCAGATCGCCGAGGTCAATAAAGGCTGCCTGCTCGTGATCACGGGCGGCGAGCCGTTGACCCGCCCCGATATTTTGGACATCGCCCGGCATGCGGTGAAGCTCGGCTTTATGGTGGTCTTCGGGACCAACGGCATGCTGATCAATGATCGTGTCGCGAAGGCGCTGGTCGAGATCGGCGTGATGGGCGTGGGGATCAGCATCGATTCGCTCGATGCCGCCAGACATGATTCGTTTCGCGGCATACCCGGCGCATGGGCGGGCGCGGTGGCGGGCATCGAAGCCTGCAAGCGCAACGGATTGCAATTTCAAGTTCACTTCAGCGCGCAACCGATGAATTATCAAGAATTGCCCGACGTAATCGAGTGGGCGCACGATCTGGGCGCCAAGGTGCTGAACGTCTTCTTCATGGTCTGTACCGGCCGTGGCGAAGAGCTGACCGATATCACCCCGTCGCAATATGAAGAGGTGCTCGGTTATCTCGTGAGCTGCCAGGACAAATACAAGGACATGCTGGTGCGTGCGCGCTGTGCGCCTCACTTCAAGCGATTGGCGTACGAGAAAGATCCCAATTCGCCTATCACGAAAGCACAGGGCTACATGGGCGGCGGATGTTTGGCCGGCACGAATTACGCGCGCGTCACGCCGAACGGCGAGCTGACCCCATGCCCGTATATGCCGCTTTCCGCCGGCAACGTCCGCGAAAAAAGCTTTGTCGATCTGTGGGAGCGCTCCGATATCTTCGACTCCTTCCGCTATCCGCATCTCAAAGGCAAATGTGGCGACTGTGAGTACAGCGAGATTTGCGGCGGCTGCCGCGCGCGCCCCTACGTCGATCATGGCGACTGGCTGGATGAGGATCAGTGGTGTCTCTATACCCCCAAGGGCGGCGAAAAGGTTCGGGTGGCATTCAATACGCCTGAAGCCAACGACGCGGTCTGGGACGAGGCGGCGCAGACGCGGCTGAGCCGTATTCCCTACTTCCTTCGCGCTATGGTCAAGAAAGGCGTCG
>DATFCE010000332.1:0-4532 GCA_035253365.1 Nitrospiraceae bacterium | reverse complement strand
GAGGTCTCGTCCCAGCGCCTGTTCGATCTCACGGCACACGTCCAGTAAACTCCGGGGAGCCACATCGGTATCCAGCTGTACGACGCCGTTGATAAACCAATCGCGGCCGGGATTTCTTCTCGCGTCCCTAACCGGCTCGGTTTCATATAAAGAAGACACCGCCGTCACCTGCGAGTGGGGCAGAAGACCCAGCAGGGTCACCGCGCGACGGCAATAATCGAAGCGATCTCCCTGGTTCGATCCAAAGCCGATGTACGCCGTCTCCCTGCTCACGCACTCCTCTACTGCACCAACCCCGCCCACACTTCAGATTCTAAAATCCGACCTTCCCTATTCTTTCCACCGCCTCCCCTAACCGTTCTTTCGGCGTCGTCAACGTCATGCGAATATATCCTTCACCGGGTTGTCCGAAGCCGTTGCCCGGCGTGGTGACGAGGCCGGCCTTCTCCAAAAGGTGCGCGGTAAATGAAGTGGAGGTGTAACCTTTCGGCACGGTGATCCATACGTAAAAGGCCGCCGGGGGCGCGTCCACGTCGAGACCCAGTTTCTTCAGCCCTGGGATCAACAAATCGCGGCGCTCTTGATAGATTTTCCGCAGTCCATCAGTGACGTGGTCGTCCAAATCGAGCGCCGTAATGCCCGCTTCTTGAACGGCCTGGAACACGCCTGAATCCAGATTACTCTTTACCTTTCCCAAGCCGGTAAGCACCTGCCTGTTCCCCACCGCAAAGCCGATGCGCCAGCCGGTCATATTGAAGGTCTTGGACAGGGAATGAAATTCGATCCCGACGTCTTTGGCGCCTCCAACTTCGAGGAAGCTCGCCGGCCGCCGGCCGTCAAAAAAGATTTCGGAGTAGGCCGCGTCATGGCACACAATGATGCGATGCTCCAGCGCAAAGGCGACCACCTGTTTAAAAAACTCCGTGCTCGCCACGACCGACGTGGGGTTATTCGGAGAATTGAGAAACATGAGCTTCGCCCGTTGCGCCATATCTTTCGGGATCGCATTCAGGTCGGGCAAGAAGCCATTGTGTTTTAACAGCGGCATGATATATGGCACGCCTCCGGCGAACGTCGTCGCCACGGGGTAGACCGGATAGCCGGGACTGGGAACCAAGACAATATCGCCGGGATCGACAAAGGCCAGGGGGACATGTCCGATCCCTTCCTTGGAGCCGATCAATGTCAGGACCTCGGAGGCCGGGTCCAGTGAGACACCGAATCGTCGCATGTACCACCGGGCGACCGCCTGCCGGAAAGACAGAAGGCCTTCGTATGACGGATACTGATGGTTCTTGGGATTGGTGGCGGCTTGCTTCAGTCGTTCAATAATCGGCTCAGGCGTCGGAAGATCGGGATCGCCGATGCCGAGGTTGATGATATCGACTCCACGCGCAACGGCCTTCTGCTTCATCTCGTCAATCGCCGCAAAGAGATAGGGTGGAAGCGTCTTGATGCGGCCTGCCGGCTCAATAGAAAATCCCGCCATTCCATCGCTCCTTTCACGCAAAAGATCTCAGGTCATCGACAGTCGCTCTTGCGCGACGGTGGCCCGACCGACCCGGGCATCGGGTTCTCAGGGTACTTCAGACACGATGATCGAATCAACGAGGTGTTCCAAAAAACGACGCTGATTTCCAAGAATCCGTCTGTGAGTCAGACCCTTGACAATCTAAATTGTCGGTTCCTCTCGCGCGGGCGATCACGGACCCAAATTCCTAGCGCATTCCTGCTCGCTGCGCTAAAATGTCACCAATGATACGCCGGATCAAGACTGCAGACGACGTCGAATGGTTCCTTCATCACACGCAAGCGTTCCGCGACGGCCGTGTGACCGATCTCCATGTCCATAAGCAGCATCTATTCGATGAATCATCGGGGCATGAGGTGGCCGCCGGCACGATCCTTACCGTCGTGATCCGGTATGAATTGACGGTGCGCGGGATCGCGGACTTCTACGCCGTCAATCGCGTCGCCAAGCTCACCATGAAAGGGGTCACGGATTTTTCGGTATTTGAGCAGGAAGGGGCCGACTTTTCTGAAATCGGCGTCATCCATGCGGACGCATCGGGAGGGCGATTACGATTTTGGTTCGATCCGCAAGGTGAACTTTATGTGATCTGCGATGAGGCCGACATCGAGGAGATTTCCACGCCTACGCCTGTCGATCCGATCCAAACAGGCATGACGGAGTGGACGTTTCAAGCCGAGGCCGGGGAGGCCCCGAGTATCCATTGGTTTCTCGAACAACTCGACGGGGCCGGCGCTCCGTGCGCGTGGCGCGCCGTGAAACACTCCGAGTCATCCCACCCGGCGATGCGATGGATGGGGTATTTGGTTCCCGCTTCGACGCATGGCGGGTCCCGCGCGGCCGGTGTCCAAGTTCAGGCCTATGACCCTATCGATGGGTGTGGATTTGGGATGACGCTTCGCGCCTCCGATCCTCACGATGATGAAACGGGGCGTTTACTCGTTATCCTGGCGGATATGATCGCGCGCAACTTTACGGGCATGTGCCTGGCCAAAAACCATGTCATGGCACGAAACGAATGGCTGGCACGCTGAGGATTCGGTTGAACTTGTAACTGTGGCGAATGAGGTTAGTAAGAAGACGCCGTCGCGCCGGTCTTCTCGTTCACGCACTCCACCAAATGCCAAAACCGTAGCGGGTTGACCTTCTCTTTCCTAGCCACCGTCAGGGATGTGCCTTCCAAGACGGTATTCAACGACAGGTCGGTTCGAAACCCAATGTGCTTGCAAAGAGGAGAAATGACCTTCTCGACGGCGGCAATCAATTTATTGCCGTTGCTGAAGTGGTTGAGCATGATAATGCGCCCGCCGGGACGGCACACGCGGATCATTTCCAAGACAACCTTCCGGTAGTCGGGAACAGCAGTAACCACATAGGCCGCCATGACCGTATCAAAGCGGTCATCCTCGAATTTCATATCGCCGGCATCCATCCGCAGCAATTTCACGTGCGACAAGCCATGTGCTTCCATGCGGTCCTGTGCCTTCTCCAACATGCCCTCGGAAAAATCGATGCCGACGACCTCGCAGTGGTCGGGATAGAGCGGGAGTGCCAGACCGGTCCCCACGCCGACTTCCAGGATCCGCTCGCCCGGCTTGACGTTCAATTCGCGCACCGCGGATTCCCGCGACTCATGAAAAATCCGGCCGAAGATTTGATCGTAGATTCCCGCGTAGTTGGAATACACGCGCTCCACCTTGTGTAAATCCATCACGCCCTCTCGCATTCCGTCAGACTTCATGTGCATGTCAGGTCATAGCCTCCAGTAGGTGAAAATGGATGTAAAGGGGAACGAAAAGAGGCGGGAGACCCGGACCGTGGTATCGTATCGGGAAGGCCCACCTGAACAACGGTGTCGTACTGTATCGAAGTTACGGCAGCGAGTCAACGGTTGATTACTGCGAAATGTCGTCCGAATTACGGCATTCCCAACCGTCAGACAATGGAGGACAGCCCTCAGCTTTTGGTGGGCCGGCTCAATATGGTATGGTGCCCGAGATGTTGGCCGGCTTGTTTGCATGCCTCTTGATTATTGTTCTTATTGCGGCGGATTGGTATCACTTCACCAGCCTAACCGAGGCGGCAAGCCGGTACGGATGCGGGATCGCGCGAACGGAAGAACGTTTACCGACCACGCCCGTCGGTTTGGCCTGGCACCACTTCGATCGCAACGGCCTGCTGCCCCTTCGGCATGGCGTGGCCCGGCTGTTCCAAGACCAATGGCGAATCGTCCTCCGCCCGCAGTATCAGCTCTTCTCCATGCGATTCCGAACCGCATGGCCGATGAAAGCCACCATCGAGCTTGAACCCGACGGCGCCGCCACGCGCGTGAAATGTCTGAAGCGGGTTCCATGGTCTTCTGCCGTTTTGACCATGGCATGGTTCGCGCTGGTCGGTCTCGGCACGCTCGGCTTTATCATCGCCTTTGCGCTGAACGGCGGCTTTGCCTCATTCAGCGGTATCCTGATGGGCCTGGGTATCGTCGGCATCGGGCTGCTGGTCCTCGCTTTCGGCCTGGTCATCGTGGCCGTAGCGTACCGGCTTGAGGACAGCCGGCTTACTGAAGCGTATCGCGAGTTGCTTGGAACCATATCCGCGCCTACCGTGTCGGGCTAACCGAATCACGATTATCTGCCTCTACTTCTTATCCAATCTCTGTAGAATGCCGCTCCGCCGAGACTGCATGCTTACAATGATCTCGTTGTCGTGCTGCCGGCCTTGAGGCGAGCCGGCACACTCGCTCTAGAGGCTTGCACGGAAAGGAACCACGACGCCTACAGGAGAGCTCATGATGAGAAAAATCAGCGGGGGAACTTTATGGTGAACAATGGTCGGCATCATTGGCGGCTGATTATATTAACAGTGTGTTAAAGCCATGCTCTCATTCTTTCGAAGGCGTATCCATTTTCGTTTAACGACGCAGCCCCCGTTATTGCTGATGAACGATTCAGGGCTGCATCTTCAGAAGCCCAAGCCGCCTCATCCAGTGGCCAAACGGATC
>DATFCE010000331.1:0-4817 GCA_035253365.1 Nitrospiraceae bacterium | reverse complement strand
GCCGTTTCGAAATATCGGGTCGAATCTAACCCTCCGTGATCTTCGGAGTTGCCGTTAGGGTCCTGAGACGCTCCATACTGACCGGCTGGTTCTCGAACGCCATAGAATGGCTCACCCGTTCCAAGAGAATCTTGCGGTGCGCTGCCGCCACCTTCGCTGGAGTATTGTGCCGGCTGCGCCACTGGTGCAATAGCGTGTTCGCCTGTGTGGGATCCATCGGCTGGCTGGTTCTCTGATTCATAATCATCATTCTCCTTCACGTTGGATCGAGGAATTCGCGGCGGAGCTGCGTTTCGTTGTAGCCCTGGCTTTTATAGGATTCGGCGTTCCGCTTGAACCGATCAATGAGGTGTGTGATGACTGTGGGGACCTGCCCCATCAAGACGCTCCGTGGGCTGTTGTGCGGCGAGTCTAGGTGGAACTCCGTGGCTTGTCAATTTTCGTATGGTAGATTGAGGCAATGATAGTCTTCGCCGATCGCGTAGCCCCGCTACACTCTGGGAGAATAATGGTCCGTTTTCCAATTCACGGCCTTTCCCAAATCTTTGCCTTCTGCGATCGCTCACTTTCACAGTAAAAAGGCTCGTTGGTGTAAACGTATTGCCGCCCGGATAGTCCCTCCATCCAAAACAGATTGGTCCGAGAGTACTTCGAATCTGTATTGTCGCTGCTTATCACAACCAAACTCCGCATCGTAGATGCTAAATAGATGTTCGCCGGGTTCGGGAAAAATTGGTTCTGACTTATCAGGGACTAAAATAGGATCTTCCTGATCACTGCCGCGACAGAGTCGTACAAAGCTGTGAGTTCAACAGTGAATTCGTCGCCGGCCTGGTGTATTCTCAGCGCAGGTCATTAGAGGTGCCGCATGGACTCCACGAAATATTTATTGATCGGCGGCGGGCTGGCGTCCGGCCAGGCTGCCAAGCAACTTCGCCAGCAAGAACCTGAGGCCAGGATTACCCTAGTCGGAGAAGAACCCTACGTGCCTTACGATCGTCCGCCGCTGTCCAAAGAATTTATGCGGGGCGAGAAGGCGAGAAAGGAAGTCTTCTTCGAACAGCCCGAGTATTTCGAAGAACACTGCATTGAGGTGATCCTGAGTACCGCCGTGCAGCGGCTGGATCTGTCGAATAAGACCGCAGTGCTGGCGAACGGCCGGACGTTCGGGTTTGAAAAAGCGCTGCTCGCGACCGGCGGCCGCCCGGTTCGATTGTCGCTTCCCGGACAAGACCTCGCCGGCGTGCATTACTTGCGGACGCTCGATGATGCCACCGGGATCTCAGCCGAGACGACCCCGGGCAAGAGAGCGGTGATCATCGGCGCCGGGTTCATCGGCATGGAATTGGCGTCGTCGTTGACCCAGCGTGGCGTGCATGCCACCGTGGTGGAAACGCAGGCGCATATCTGGCCGCGCTTTGCCGATGCGACCTTGGCTGGAACTATTCAGAATTACTGCGCGGGCAAAGGCGTGACGTTCCGGACGAACGATCAGGTGCGGGAGATTCGCGGAAGCGAAAGAGTTTCCTCGGTGTTGATGCAATCCGGCGACACGCTGCCCTGTGATTTGGTCTGTCTCGGGGTGGGGATCATCCCGAATGTCGAGCTGGCGCAGCAGGCGGGGTTGGAGGTCAATAACGGCATTGTCGCCGACGAATATTTGCAGACCTCGCATCCGGACATTTATGCGGCCGGCGATGTGGTTAATTATCTCGATCCGCTCTTCGGCAAGCGACGTCGCGTCGAGCACTGGGGCCACGCCGAATATTGCGGCCAACTCGCGGCGCAGAACATGGCGGGCGCCAACAACCGCTATGATCTCGTGACCTACGTCTGGTCGGATATTTTCGATCTTCACTTGGAGTTTGCCGGGGATGAACATGAGCATGAGCAGGTCCTGACCCGCGGAAGGCTGGAAGATAATTCCTTTACCATTCTTTACCTCAAGCAGCATGAGCTCAAAGCCTACTTCGCCGTCAATGCCTCAGCCAAAGATCTTCCGATTTTGCAGCGGCTGATCCGGCAGAAGAAAGATCTGACCGGCAAAGAGACACAGCTACAAAATGCGACGGTGCCATTGAAGAATCTGTAGAGAATACGCTTGGAATATCCGAGAAAGACGTTAAGGAGGCCATGCGGGAGAGGGTATGTAAGAAAACAAAACGACCTGAAAGTCTTGCAGGGCACATTGCTTCCCCAACCTCTTTCGGGCACCCGGCCGACATAATCGTTTCAGTTCTTCCACCTTCGCAACCCCGGCATGAAAATAAAGCTTTCGACCAAAACAACTTTATTTTAATGCGCCGGACGCCGTGACTGAACACGGCATGAAGGCAGCCATCGAGAGATTGAAATAGTGTTTGACAATGCCGGCGAAGAGGCGCATAGAGACCTCATTTCCACTGTTGGTGGCAGCGTCAGGAAAAGTTTTTAGGAATAGACGGAATGTCTGGGGACGAACAGCATCGAAGCGAGCCATAAACTCGCGGAAACTGGTTATTTAAACCTTCGCTCCATCGACGCATCGACAAGGCGTCCAAATATTTACTCTAGACATTGGACTTCGATCACACTATGGTAGCCCGATCATCTTGATTCGCCGGCATCTGCAACTCAGCCCACAGCGTATGAGATATGGCCTTAAGCTTGCCTCCTCACGACGAGTCGGCGCCCATGCGCAGGAGGGATGATGTATGAAAAATCGCGTTCACGATGCTCCCGTCAAAATCATTCAAATCCTGCCGGTGGACAATAACTCGTCTAATCAGCCGTTAAAGCCGGCCGATTTTTCATTTTTCAAAAAACTGATCCAAGCCTGCCGGCAGACCGTGACTCGGACGACGGCCATTCCCTCGCCGAAGGATCTTGCGCAGGAGCAGGAAGCCGAGCCGCGACCGGCGGATCACGCGAGCATGGGGAAGCCGGGTGGGGAGATTTTCAACGCCGTCGTAGAGACGTCCTCAGAGGTGCCTGTTCAACGCAGCGACACGATGAGTGGTATGCCGCCGGGCCTGGAATGGCCTGATCGCGCCCCCGCCATTGTCGTGAGAGACATCATTGTGATTCGAGACCAACCCCCCCCGCCGCCGCCCGTCGAGGTTACTCCCGTCGAACCGATACACACGGAAGCCGGTGACATGGATCTTCCCGCGCAGCCATCCGATGTGCGCCATCGCCTGGAGGCGGTAAAAGCGAGAATCGCCGGCCGGTGGCATCGAGGGAAAGAGCGCATCGCCTTGTTGAGAACCGCCCTGATGGCCAAGATTTTCTCCGTCGCTCAGGCGGTGCGGCAGTCGCTGGCGACCGTGCGTCCCGCCTTCAAGCGTAGATGGGACGCCGCGTCCCATGGCGTCGTACGGCGGACTCGTCATCTCGAGCGACGTGTTCACAAAATGACGACACGAGCCGCTCTCTTAGAGGCTAAGAACGACGCCAAGAAGGACGAAACGGAAAGCGTCGCCCGGGAGCTGACGCACGAGTTGGAGATCACCAAGTCCACGCTGTTGGCTCAACAACAAGCGTTGGAGAATGTGACGGTGCAGCTTAACGCAGTCCAAAAGGAACTCGCCCGCCACAAACATCTGCTGGGCGGCTTAATGACCCAAGTTGAAGCCGTCGATCTCAAAATCGTTCGCACGCTTCACTCCACCGCTCCGCGCAAATCCAAATCGAACGCCGATGCCGGCCAGGCCAGACGCGCGTCCGCCAAAAAAGAAAGTCCCGCGGTGGAGCGTTCTCGCGAGCAAAGAGTCTAACCCTATCACGGCCCTCTTGGTTTCCGTCGTTCGTCAAAATACCAGCTAACATTTACGCGTAATAACGTAGGAACTTCTCCGATATGGAGGCTCTCGGCTTCCGAGTAAGATCGGTACAGATTTCCACCTATGAATGGAGGGTTACGTATGCGTTCACATATCGTGCTCGGATCGTTCGCTCTGATTGCCGCCGTCGGTCTGACCTCGGCCGGATGTTCGGAGTCCACCATGGAAAGACGCGAAGCCAAACCGGCGATGAGCGAGCGGATGTCCAATGAAGCCGTCAAAGGCCAATTAATCAGAACCGACGGCGATTATCTCTGGATCAGGGAGGACGGAGGCAAGGAGGTGCGGGTCCATGTCGATGATAGAACCAAGATGGACAAGGTGGTGCCGGGAGACAAAGTGAAAGCCTACATCACCGAAAACGGCCACGCCACCACCGTTCAGCGCATGTAAACCTCGAGGATGTCTCGAGAGTTAGGCTCGCGTGAAATTGGAGAGTCTCTGATTTCGGCGAGCCTAACTCCTCGCATTTCCCTTCGCTCTCTGTATCCCTTGCTAGTGAGCCTGCGTAAGCCGTTTCCTCACGATCCGACGGCCAGGTTCTGCACGGCTCCATGAGTGTCCCACCGATGGCGCGTTGAGCGGGTGTTTCACTATCATAAGAGTTAGGTGCTTGGCGCGAGCGGAGCGTGTTTCGCTACGATGTCCGATTGCGCTTGGCCCTTTTTTGCGCCACTGATAAGTTTGCCACCCTGATAGGAAGGAGGGCACGATGAAAGCAAGATTGTTCTTGACAGAAATTCTGGCATTCATGGCCATGTTGATGTTGAGTGCCATGACCTACGCGGCGGATCCCACCGGGACAGGGGCAGCGAAGCCGGGAGGGACAACAGAAAGCGGCACGATCGAAGGCGAGGTCAAAAAGGTCGATCCCAGCGTCGTCATTATCGAGAAAGAGACAGGCGGGAAAGACAACGGAAAAGAAGTGCGCCTCCCGCTGAACTAATCGACGCACAAGGGAGAAATCAAAGAAGGCGATAAGGTCGAAGCATTTGT
>DATFCE010000330.1:0-6811 GCA_035253365.1 Nitrospiraceae bacterium | reverse complement strand
GCCTTGAAACTCGCCAGACCTCCGGCGTCCGCCACGCTACCCACAATGGTGGGATCAAACGTTAATTTGTCGGTCGATACACTCCCTGTATCAGTTTTCAATGCAGCCGTCAGTGCGGGGGCAGTGGTATCGGTGATGAACCGTGGATCATCGGCCACCGTAATCAACTGTCGTCCGATCGGCCCTCCGTCGATTATCGCGGTGGTCGGTAAGACGCCGGCTATGAATTGACTGTTCGCGCTCAATGGTCCATTAATTTGGATCGAGGCAATGCTGCCGCTCAGGACCGTGGAAGAAGTCATCGAGCCCTCGACAAAGAATTTGTTCAGCGCACCGCCACTCTGAACCGTGGAGTGGCTCATCGACCCGCCAACAAAGAAGTTGCCCAGGCCGCCGCCGACCTGAATGGTGGATCCACTAAGATCATTCAGGATCACAATGCCTTGCACCGGAACGGCCCCAATCGCCGTGCTTGAATACTCGGTACCGCGATCGTCGCCAAGTTAGCGCTCCGGAGCAGTATCCCCGCCGTCACCGGACCTTCAGTCTCCAATATGCCCCACAGATCAGCGATGGGGGCAAACACGGCTCCTAGCGGCCCTTGCACCTCAATGTCATCAAGCACGACCCGTGCATCACCCCCTACTCCAGTCACGAAAAGGATCGACTGCGGCGTTGTGTCCGTCAGTCGCACATCCCATGGAAAAAATCTTGTAACTTCCCCGGTCCCCCCGCCGGACAAGGCGAACGTCACGTCGGTTCCATCCGCATCGCGCAGCGTCAAATTGGTATTACCTGAACGACCGGGCACCGCGCCGAATTGCCAAACGACGTTGACCGATGGCCCCACGGCGACATTGTTAATCTCGCTGTTCTCTGCGATCCGGTTGCTCGGATCAGCGACGGCTAAAAGAGTGCGCGCGCCAGGCGTCAAGGTCGACGGAAACCTCAGCGCTACGTTCACGTTTTCCGACGCACCCACATTCAGGCGGCCTGAAGCCTTGCCCGTGCCGAGTAGCACGTCGGAGGCATCAAAGGTCTGATCCTGCGACGCGAAGACATTGACCCCGATATCGACATTGTTCGGCGTGCGCGCATCGCCTTGGTTGAGGAGACGCACCGTCGCCGAGCCGTTTTGCTGCGGCACGACTGGATCGATGATTTGCACGGCCTGCACCGCGGCCGCCAAATCGGCGGTGAGTAGCACGCGCGGCTCCAACGGCTCTAACTCAAACGCCGAGTCACGGCCAGACGGCGAGCACGCTGGATTTGACCGTTTTTCAGCCGTGCGTCGACGATGCGCGCGTTGGCCGGACAAGAATGAGCGTAACTTTACGAAATACCCGGCATCCGGCATATGTTCCTCCCTACATATAGAGCAAGGATGCTCATGAATTTCTGAACGCAGCCATGAAAAAGAGATAACGAAGACAGGAAGATATAAACTGACACCGATGACGCATCGTCATCATCCGCACTACGTGGAGTTTTGAGTCACGCCACCCTAGGCAAATCCCGCACAAAAAACAAGACGAGCAACCGCATTCGGCAAAAAAAGAATGGTTCCATTTCAGTTCGAGCAGAATAAAAAGTTGCATTCTGCAATCAGCGCACCTGTAATCGAGAGCGTCACTGGCATGTCCTCTGGCAACCAATGGTGATTGATCAAGCCTGATCGGAATTGCATCAAACGGAGTAACGGAGACCAAGCTGTTATCGATGAGCAGTTGTCCAGCCCCAAAAGTGGGGCTTTCTATTCGGCAAGAATAGTCAGTGTCGGACTTTGTATATCGGTAACGGCCCGGCCATTGACCACCATGTTCTGATCGTACCTACACCGAAGGTATCAGCATTGGAACCGGTCCCGCCCAGTTGGCCATCGGCACCCAAATTCGCGCCGATCAAGATCGTGCTGTCGGTTGCGCCGTCGCGAATCACGATTCCCTGCACGTTCATGCCTTGGATTGTGATGCCATGAATAGTCGGTGCGGCAATCACCGCGCCGTTGGCACTACCGAGCACGAGTCCCGCCGTCACCGGACCATCAACCGCTAAGGTTCCAACCAGATCTAAACTCGCGCGAAAATCCCACCGAGCGGACCGAAGACATGAACATCATCGATTTCAACTCGCTGATTGCCGCCGCTAGTCCGAATATTGAAGGCCGACTGCGCGTCGGTTCCTGTAGCCGCACATCCCATCGGCCGTCGCTGTCGAGACTGACTTCTCCTGTTCCAGCAGTGCCCAGCAGACTAAATGTCACCTGACTCCCTTACATCAATTTCTGCCCAACGAACTGCAGTTTTTTCGCGATATCACGGCACGACCCGGATCGAATTGGTCCCTCGGATGAAGATGCCGCTAACGGTCCGGCCTTCCAACACGGCTTGCGTATCGGTCGAACTGAGTTGCAAAGCTTCCGTATTGACATCGATAATCAAATCCTCGAGCCCATCGCCATTTACATCCCTCACCAATGTCATCGGGGTCCCATTGCCTTTGAACTGCACCGAGGCGCCCGCCAAGGTGACACTCTCTGGATCGACCTTGGTTGCGCCATTGATCGGATCAAAAGTGGGACGGCTCAAGATAGCCACCGGCACCACCCCTTTAGACCCCAGGTTGATTGTATTGGGGGAAGCCCCCGGCCTGATGTCAATGCCAACGGAGAGCGGAACGACGTGGATCAGTACGGTGGCCGGTGTACTGACGGCTCCAAGGGTATCAGTAACCCGCAGTTGCGCCGTGTAGGTTCCGACCATATCGGGCGTAAAAGTGGGCCGATCGCTCGTCGGGTTCACAAGCGACGCTGCACTGCCTGCCGGCTTGGTGAGCGTCCAGGCGAAGGTCAGCGGCGTATTCCCTTCCAGATCCGAGCTCGCGGTCCCATCGAGCGTTACCAGACCGCCCTGCACGGTTTGATCCGGGCCGGCATTAGCCACCGGAGCATCGTTGATCGGCGTCACGGTGATGTTAACCGTCGCGATGTTACTGTTGGCCTGACCGTCGTTGACTCTATAGGTAAAGCTATCGGGGCCATTGAAGTTCGTTCCCGGCGTATAGGTAACGCTGCCATCGGCGTTCAGCGTGAGCGCGCCGTTGGTCGGGTTGCTGACCAGGACCGCAGTGAACACGGCGGAATCAATGTCGCTATCATTCAACAGCACGCCGCGGGCCGCAACGGTCATGACCGTATCTTCCGCAATCATGTAGACATCGTTAGTCGCCACCGGCGCATCATTCACCGGCGTCACGTCCACGCTGACTGTCGCCGTCGCTTGGCCACCATTGCCGTCACTGATTGTGTAGTTAAAGCTATCGGGGCCGAAGAAGTTGTCGTTCGGTCGATAGGTGAGCCCAGTCCCCTTACCGGTGATCACGACGGCGCCGTTGTTTCCCTGCGTCACGGCGATGATGCTCAGCGTCTCGCCGGTATCCGGCGTGATGCTGTCGTTAGCCAACACGTTAATCGGCGTCGCGCCGCTGTCCTCCGCGACGTCCGTCATGTCATTGCCAGCAGTCGGTGGATCAGTGACCGGCGTCACATTAATCGTAAAGGACTTTGAGAGCATGTTGTTCTCAGGCTGCCCATCATTAGCTGTCACTGTGATGGTCACCATGCCGTTAGCATTGGCCGCCGGCTGGTAGGTGAGGGTACGTGTCGGCCCGGTTCCGGAGATGGTTGGATGAGGCACGATCGCCGGGTGGCCGGAGATCGCGCTCAGGCTGACCGGTTGTCCGGCCTCATCCGCTCCTCCTCCAGGTGAAACTCCGGCAATCAAGATATTCTGACTCGGCGCATCCTCATCAATGGTCTGTTCGGCGATGTCAGTAAACGTCGGTGGATCGTTGACCGGCGTCACGGTGATCGAGACCGTGGCGACGTTGCTGTCTACCTGGCCATCGTGCACTTTGTATGTAAAGCTATCCGCGCCATTGAGATTGTCCGTCGGCGTATACGTCACTTGAGCCGATGTGGGGTTAAGTTGTGTGATCGTGCTCAAGCTACCACGCACTGGAGGAGTCACAATCGTAAACGTCAACGCGGCTCCTTCCGGGTCGCTCCCAGTAAGGATAATCATGCGAGCCGTATCTTCCGGCGTGGTCACAGGCTGGCTGTTGGCGACCGGCGCTTGATTGAATCCGATCTTTGTTACGAAAGCATCGCCGCCGCGATTAAATGGTTGGACAACTCCTGAAGTCACAGGGAAGTTGGTGGAATCGGTGTAGCCACCCACATAGAGATTGCCGGCGGCATCCCATGCAACCCCTCTTCCATAATCATTGCCATTCCCGCCGAGATAGGAGGAAAAGGCCAGGCCCGAGCCGGGAAAATTCAACACCAAGACGACCGCATCGTCTCCTTGTCCGCTATACATAGGCTGCAAAGGATCCCTTGTCTCAAAATTGGTCGAACGGGTCTGACCGGTCCCTGCGGCCCGTCCTCCCGAATCCACTACGATATCGGTCAGATCAGAGACTCCCCTTACGTAGGTGGAGTACACCCGATTGGCGCCGGTGGGATCCAGTTTGGTCACGAAGCCTTTTGAGAACTCAGAACCAGGTGTGGTTTGAAACGCCCCAGCCGTGACAGGGAAATTCGCCGAAATGGTCGCGCCAGTCACATATGCGTTACTGCTACCATCAATTGCAATGGCTTGACCTACATCAGTCGTGCTTCCTCCAAGGTACCGGGAATAGATCAACCCTGTCCCGGTGAGATTCACCTTAGTCACAAAGGCGTCAGCATTCGCTCCTGTAGGGCCATCTTGAAAGGTTCCCACCCACGGCATGAAACCTTGTTCAGTGGTAAAGCCGTTGGGGAACCCTCCACTGACGCGGCCAAAGCTATCGATGTGAGTCCCCGTGGCACCCGTGACATAGGCATAGCCCTGCTGATCTACGGCGATGCCTCGTCCACTATCTTCAAATATTCCACTCAAGTAGGTCGAGTAGATGAGGCCATTGCCTGCGGGATTCAGTTTCGACACAAAGGCGTCCACAGGGCTGTTAGGTCCGGGGAGGGTTGTCCGCTGAAAAGCTCCGGGTGTAGTCGGGTAGTTGGCAGCGTCTATGGTAGTGGAAGCCGATCGCGTGACTCCGGTAACATAGACCTGGCGTGCTGAGTCGACCGCGATCGCGTATATCGAATCACTTCTACTACCACCCAAGTAAGTGGAATAAACTATAGCGCCGCCTGCGTCCAGCTTGGTGACGAATCCATCTTGTGCGCCATTAGGCGTCGTGTCATAGGCCCCGCTCGTGGTTGGGAAGTCGGATGATAAGGTTGTTCCACCCACATAGGCATTCCCCGCATCGTCCACAGCGATTAGATCGCCGTTGGCATTTCCGTCTCGTTCCTCAGTTCCGGTGCCGCCAAAGTAAGTTGAGTAAAGGACCGCCGTGCCGGTCGGATTCAGCTTCGTTACAAACACATCAGTATCGAACCGATTACTGGCACGCGGCGGGGCTTCCGGCAAATTATTGGACGCAGTCAGCCCGCTGATGTAGGTATTGCCTGAACTACCCACCACCAAGCCGGTCACATCTTCACCACCCGTCCCGCCGAAATAGGTTGAGTAGAGCAGCACCGGATCGATGATGAGCGACTGACCGACGTCGTACGCGCCGACTTGGAAGCCGACCGATCCGTCCTCATTCAGCACGAAACTGCCGTTGATCTCTTGTCTTATTCCATCGATGATCTGGTAGACGACGGGCTTGAGCAGTTGCAGCGTCTCGTCGCCGATCTGCACATCGAGGTTTCCTTGCTCGTCGATCTGCAGATTGTCTTCACCCGCGAGGCGGAATTGAATCACGCCGGGATCCGTGCCCGGCTCGACGACAAAGTCGTATTCCAGTTGTCCCCGTTTGCCGTAGTAGAGGAGATCGATGCCGGTATAGACGTCATCGTAGCGGACCTGCTCGTAAGTCGGAATATCCGTCCGCCACTGAGTGGGATCCCTGCCGATGAAATAGTTCGCAACCCCGGGCAGGAGCTGCTCGCCGGTGATGACCGCATCCGGATTCGCGCCGATGATGTCCATGTTCAGCACTGCAGGCGCTGATCCGTCATCCTGCCGCAAGCTGAGCACGGCCCCATCCCCGGTCAGAAACAGCGAATAATCGTCGCCGCGCGCCAGAAACTCCGCTTGAGAATCGATCTGGCCGTGGTTGGCTTCGAAGCTCAGCGGCAGGTTGCCATAGGTCGACTGGAGTCGGGCGGTCTCGGCCGGCGCCGTTGCGACGGCGTTGCTTGTTCCCGGTCCCTGATTACTCTCAAGGAAGGTGACCGCAGCTTCTTGTTGCACCACCGGCTCCATCACCTGCATCTCTTGCACGGCGCCGGCGAGGTCGGCGCTCAGCAGCACTCGCGCTTCCAGCGGCTCCAAGCTAAAAGAGGCGCGGTGAATACGTGCCGGACATACTGAGCCACGTGCACAACGCCGACGTCTTCCTGACTCCGGCAGTAAAAATGATCGCAATTTAGAGAAATAGTTGGCGTCGCGCATCGCCGCACCTCCGTGTGAATGGTCACGTCAGCACGAATACACATTAGGCTTCTCTATTGCGTATGGATGTCTGCTAGAGGAAGAACAGTTTGCTAGGAACAAGCGTACCGACACTGCATGATGCCGCATGGCGGCATTCCCTTACTGATGTAACCGAGTCAGCTCCAATATTTCCTTGGGAAAAAGAGCCTCGGAAGGTCGGCGGGTGAATCAGTCGGCCTGTGCGGCAGCTCGGCAGAAGGAAATCAGGGGCGACCATAGGAATTTACCGCCCGGATGGTTTTTACGGCCCCACACTA
>DATFCE010000329.1:0-3352 GCA_035253365.1 Nitrospiraceae bacterium | reverse complement strand
GCATAGTCTTTTAGTCGCTTCCTAATGTGTTTATGAAATTGATGTTCACGAGCCGAGAACGGAGATCGGGAAGGAGCGCGTCCCACGGGAACGAAGTCTGTTCTGACAGACTTGGGGTGGGCGGGTGGAATAGCGCTTGGGGTGGGCGGGTGTGATAAGCCTTTTTCAACATCCTGGATTAAGGTGAGGGGCGGAAGAGCGGCAGTATAATTCGATCAATATCGTTCCAGAACGCAAAAACCATGATGCCGACCAGCAACAGCAGCCCCACCTGTTGTGCGATCTCACGCTGCCGTTCCCTGAGCGGCTTACGCAGGATCGCTTCGATCCCGAAAAAGAGCAGATGGCCGCCGTCCAAAATCGGGATGGGAAGCAGGTTTAGAACGCCGAGATTAATACTCAGGATGGCAATGAGAAACACCACGCTCGACGCGCCCTGTGAGGCGGCTTCTCCGGAAATGCTCGCAATCGTTAACGGTCCGCCGATGTTCGATCGTGAAATCTCGCCGACCACCATCTTATAGATGCCCACCGCGGTCAATTCCGTCCATCCCCACGTGGCCTCGAGGCCGTGATAGACCGCCATCAACGGATTCGATGACCGAATGACCGACCGTCCAGGGCCGGAAATGCCGATCTTCCCGACTTCAATGGATTTTCCATCTACAACGGTTTTTTCTGCCGATGGGATCACGGTCAAGGGAATGACCTGTCCATCACGCTGGACCTCGAAATATAACGGACGGTTGGGGCTTTCTTTTACGAACGTCGTCATCTGGGCCCAGGTACGGATCGGCTGGCTTTCGATGCTGACGACGCGATCGCCGTCATGGAAACCCGCCGCCATGGCCGGAGAGCCTGCCATCACGGCTGTAATAACCGGGGCGGTTTCTTCTATGCCGAGTGAATAGACCGTCTCTTCTTTCTCGTGGACCGGAAGGGGAGTGGGGGTGATGATGAGCGTCTTGACCTGGTCCCCACGCCGGACATCGACGGTCAATGGCTTCCCGTTACTTTTGGTGACAAGGTCGGCCACCTCGGTTCGGGTGGAGATTTCCTTGTCATTGATTCGAATAATCCGATCGCCAACTTGAATGCCGGCGGTCTCGGCAGGAGACCCCGGCCGAATGGCTTCCACATCGGGCGTGAGGTCGCGGAATGTCGGGACGAAGAGGGGCGCACCGGTCGAAAGCCATCCTGAGAAGATCAGAAACGCAAGGAGGAAGTTGAATCCCGGTCCTGCAGCGACGATGAGAAATTTACTCGCTAATTTTTGGTGCGCGAACGAGCGGCGCCGATCTTCCGGCGTGAGCGCCTCGGTTTCCTCTTCGCCGAACAATTTGACGTATCCGCCTAACGGGACGGCGGAGACAAGATATTCGGTTTCTCCCACCTGGCGGCCGAATAGCTTCGGCCCGAAGCCGAGCGAGAACTTGAGGACACGGACGCCGACCCAACGAGCGGCGAGGAAGTGTCCAAGCTCGTGAAAGGCGACCAGCACCCCCAGAACAATGAGAAACCACCAAATCTTTTGGGTCAGAATCCAGATGGCATCCGGAGACCAGGTAAATGCGGCAAACACGATAGCGACTCCTTGATGGTGTGAAACAGTCGGGCGTCGTTTGCTCTGTTACCGCGCCAGCGTATGAACCAGCGCGTCGGCTTTCTCCCGGGCCCAGCGATCCGCTTCTAGCGCGTCCTCCAGCGAACCGACGGGGTGTGACTCGTGCGCATCCATTGTTCGGCGGATCACATCCGCAATATCGTGAAAGCCGATGCCTTCGTGCAAGTAGGCCGCGACGGCGACTTCGTTGGCGGCATTGAGCGCGGCCGGCATCGTGTCCCCGACGCTCAGTGCGTCGTAGGCAAATCCCAGACAGGGAAAACGATCATGATCCGGCTTGTGGAAGGTCAATTTCCCCATGGCCGCCAAGTCCAACGGTGTGGGCTCCAACGGCAGTCGAGCCGGGTAATTCATCGCATAAGAAATCGGGGTCCGCATGTCGGGCAATCCGAGTTGAGCGATCACCGATCCGTCACAGTATTCTACCAGAGAATGCACGATGCTTTCCCGGTGCACGAGTACTTCAATCTGCGAGGGAGGCAGGCCGAACAGCCAGCGGGCTTCGATCACCTCCAGGCCTTTGTTCATGAGCGTGGCGGAATCGATTGTGATCTTCGCGCCCATCTTCCAGTTCGGATGCTTCAAGGCCTGAGCCGGTTTGACGTCCCGCATCTGCTCGCGCGTCATGTCCCATAACGGTCCGCCGGAAGCTGTCAGAATGAGCCGGCGCACATCTTGACACCGATGACCTTCCATGGATTGAAAAATCGCGCTGTGCTCGCTGTCCACCGGAAAAATGCGCACGCCGCGCCGACCGGCCTCCTCTTGCATCAGCTTTCCAGCCATGACCATCGGTTCTTTGTTGGCGAGCGCCACAGGCCTTCCGGCCCGAATGGCTGCGAGCGTGGGAAGGAGACCCGCGCCCCCAACGATGGCAGACACAACCAGGTCGGCGTCCGGAAGTTCCGCGATCTGTGTCACACCCTGACTGCCGGCAAGGATGTCGATCGCCGGATTTCCGCATCGACGGCGCAAGCGCTCGGCCGCACGTTCATCAGACAAAGCGACGGCCCGAGGTTTGAATACCCGAATCTGCTCCTCCAACTTTTCATCATTGGTTCCTGCGGTGAGGCCGACGATCCGAAACTGATCCGGAAATTTGGCGACAATATCGAGCGTATTTGTTCCGATGGAGCCGGTGGAGCCCAGAATGACGATGTGCTTCATACAAGCATCCTTTCAGTTCTCAGCGAGTGGCGATCAATCTGAAGGGTAAGAGCCATTGGCGATCGTCGATCACTGAGCCCCAAGACCGCGTCAGCCCTTCACCAGCGTCATATAGTAATAGAACGCGGGGGCGGTAAAGAGCAGACTGTCGACGCGGTCAAGCATGCCCCCGTGGGCTGGGATCATACTGCCGGAATCCTTCACTCCCGCGCTTCGTTTGAAGGCAGACTCCGATAAATCGCCCAAGACCCCCGTTATGGTTAAGAGCAGACCCGTTGCCACACAATCGAAAGCGGTCAACCACGGCGCGAACCAATATCGCGACACGAAGGCCGCCCCCAACGCCAAAGAAATTCCACCGAGCAGCCCTTCAACGGTTTTATTGGGGCTGATGGTCGGGGCCAATTTTCTTCGCCCCATCGTCACCCCGGCATAATATGCGCCGGTATCGCCTGCCCACGTCACCAGCACGACGAAGAAGATCAAGAAGGCCCCTTCCGGAAGCGCGCGCGTGAGCAAGAGATGTCCGAGCAAGAAGGCAACATAGAGAATGCCGAAGAT
>DATFCE010000328.1:0-6139 GCA_035253365.1 Nitrospiraceae bacterium | reverse complement strand
AACATGGGTCAAGCAATCTCTATGACGAACTAGGAGCAGCGGTGGCGCGGACTGTAGATCTGGAAGAGGTGGAAGCGTTCACGGCGTCATGCGGGGAATTGGACTTGCCGGCTGGCGATGGCGCATGCGTGAGTCATCATGCGAATGCGGGGCGTCTGATTAAGGTCGGCGTCGCCTATGATCCGGCCTTTTGTTTTTACTATCCCGAAAATTTAGAACTGCTGGAGGCGGAAGGGGCGGAGATCATCAAGTTCTCTCCATTACAAGATTCAACTTTGCCGCCGGTCGATTTGCTGTATCTCGGCGGTGGGTACCCCGAGCTGTATGGCGAGCAACTGGCGAACAATGTGTCGATGCGTCGAACGGTGCATGATTTTGCGCGTGATGGTGGACCGATCTATGCGGAATGCGGCGGGATGATGTACCTCACTCAGGCCATCGTTGATTTCGACGGACGGTCTCACGACATGGTTGGTGTGTTCCCGTGCCACACCGTCATGAACAAAGGCCTCACCATGGGCTATCGCGAGATTGAAGTCACGCGGTCCTGCCTGCTGGGTCATGCAGGTCTGAAGGTCAGAGGCCATGAATTTCATTATTCGTCGCTGGTGCTGCATGGTGGCGCCGAATACGCCTGTAGGTCGACGGACGCGCGCGGCGGACAGGGCGGGCCGGACGGACTGATCTCAGACAACACGGTCGCGCTGTATACCCACCTTCACTTTGCCAGCCGGCCCGATATTGCGAGGACTCTGCTGGCGTCCGCGCGCAAGGTTTCACGGGGCGTTCAATTCTAGCTGATAGGTTCTCGTGCGAGGTCCGGTTCAGAAGACGTGCGAGCGATGCGGCCAAGCCTTTGAATGCGGCCAGTACGGCTGCTGGTGCGGTCAGATTCCATTGACCGATCGGCAATTTGACTGGATTGCCAGGCAGTATGACGATTGCTTGTGCCGGATCTGCCTTGAAAAGATCAGCACGGATGAGCTCGGGCAGGGCACTGACACGGACCGTCGTTCCAATCGATAAGGGAAGCGAGCATGCGTATTACGAAGGTCTACACTCGGACCGGCGACGCAGGGAAGACGCGCCTGGCCGGCGGACAGCAGGTCTGGAAAGATAGTCTCCGCGTCGAGGCGTACGGAACTGTGGATGAGCTGAATTCGTCTATCGGGGTGGTCAGAGTCTTCAACGTGGACCAGGGAAGTGGCGCGTCTTGGCGCGCCGGGGGCGGGGGGATGAAATCGCAGGGATCGTATGCTCACGCCACGCGCCTCGAAGAAGATCTTCGATGGGTACAGAATAAATTATTTGATGCAGGCAGCATTTTGGCCACTGCCCCCGGTCAGACGTTCAAGAACATGCCGCAAGTGACGGCAAAGGATGTTACACGATTGGAACGCATTATCGACACGTGCCAAACAGATTTGGCACCCTTGAAAGAATTCATTCTGCCGGGCGGCGGCAAGATATCCGGTTTGCTTCATCAGGCCCGGACAGTCTGCCGACGAGCCGAGCGGATGTGCGTGAAGCTGTCACACGAGGAGTCCGTCGATCCGGCCATCGTGAAATTCTTAAATCGCCTCAGCGACGCCTTGTTCGTCTGGGCGCGTTGGGTGGCGAAGACGCAAGGCGAACCGGAGTTTTTGTGGGAACGAGACATCAAATACAGTGATGACCGCTGAGTGCTGAGTGATGAATTCTGGGATCTTCCATTCATCATTCACCATTCAACACTTGAAGACGATGCCCGCCCGCACATTAATGATTCAAGGAACCGCGTCGCACGTGGGAAAATCCACGTTGGTCGCGGCTCTTTGTCGCCTCTTTGTCAGGCGGGGGTTGCGCGTGGCGCCGTTCAAGGCGCAGAACATGTCGAACAATTCGTTTGTGACATCCGATGGGAAGGAGATCGGCCGAGCGCAGGCAGTCCAGGCGGCGGCTTGCCGGTTGCCTCCTCGGTCGGATTTCAATCCCGTGCTGATCAAGCCGTCCGGCGAGCAGACGGCGCAATTGGTCGTGGGTGGCTGTGTCGCCGGCTCGTTGTCGACGCGGGACTTTGGCCGCGTGCGGCGGGATCACTTCAAGGCTGTGTGCGAGGCCTACTCACAATTGAGCTCGGCATTCGATCTCGTGATTCTTGAAGGCGCCGGCAGTCCCGCCGAGATCAACCTGCGGGAGCACGATATCGTGAACATGCGCATGGCCCAGGAGGCGAAAGCGCCGGTACTCATGGTCGGAGATATCGAACGCGGCGGCGTCTTTGCCGCGCTCATCGGCACGATGGCCTTGTTGCTACCCGATGAGCAACGCCATGTGAAGGGGTTTCTGATCAATAAATTCCGGGGAGACCGCCTGATCCTGGATTCCGGCGTGGATCTGCTCGAAGCCAAGATGGCCGTTCCCTGCCTGGGGGTCTTGCCGCACTGGAGCGGCTTGCGAGTGCCGCAAGAGGACTCGGTGGGATGGGACGCGTGGCAGGAGGTCCGGTATCAAGAAAACGAGACGCTGACCATCGGCATCGTAAACGTGCCCGCCATTTCGAACTTTACCGATTTTGACCCGCTGTCCCGAGAGCCTGATGTGCGTCTCGTGAAGATTCGCGAAGAGACAACGCAGACCTTAGATGCGCTGATCTTTCCCGGCACGAAGAATACGGCGGAGGCGCTGCAGTTTATCAAACAACAAGGCCTCGATACCGTTGCGCGGCGCGTGCTTGCCGCAGGCGGGACGGTCATTGGCATCTGCGGCGGGTATCAGGTGCTGGGAAAAAAGATTTCCGATCCGCATCGGGTGGAATTCAACGCGCGTGAGGTCGAAGGCATGGGCTTGCTCGATGTAGCGACACGCTTCGCCCGAAACAAAGTGACGACCCAGGTCATTGGCATACACCGGGAAACCGGTTCCCCGTAGTGGGTTACGAAGTCCATATGGGCCGGACGAGGAGCGGCAAAGGCGTGGCGCCGTTACTGGATCTTCGGACCGCTGATAACGCGGCTGAATGGCCGGAAGGCGCCGTTTCATCGGATGGTCGGGTGTTCGGCACATATGTCCATGGATTATTCGATGCGCCCGTGTTCCGGCGCGTGTTTCTCAACCGGCTACGTCGGGATAAGGGTTGGACGTCCTTGCATCACGACCCCGGCACGTCGTTGGATCAGGACCTCGATCATCTCGCTGATTTCGTGGAACGGCATGTTGATCTGTCCGCGATTGCTGCGATCGTCGAGCGAGGAGTGTGACGTGCCTCGATTGCGATCCGGCGCAAGCGGGCGACGACGAGGCCGGCTGATTCTTGTCATCGGGGGCGCGTCGTCCGGCAAAAGCAGGGTGGCATTGGAACTTGCCGGAACGGAAGAGAAACGTGCCTTTGTCGCGACCGGTCAGGCGCTGGACGATGAAATGGCGGAGCGAATTTCACGCCATCGAGCGACGCGAGATGCCGGGTGGGACACGGCGGAGGTGCCGATTGAATTGATCGCGTGGTTTGAAGACAAAGGGGCAAACTATCGCACCATCGTGCTCGATTGCGTGACGCTCTGGTTGGCAAATCTTCAAGGGCGTGGGGTTTCGAACCGCGACGTGCCGCCGCGCGTGTCAGCTCTCGTGCAGGCGATCCGACGCACCGCCGCGCGTGTCGTGGTCGTCACCAATGAGCTCGGGCTTGGACTGGTACCGGCAGACGCCAGGAGCCGGCGCTTTCGCGAGATGGCCGGACAGACTAACCAACACCTGGCATGCGAGGCCGATGAGGTTTACATGGTGCTGAGCGGCTTGCCGGTTCGACTCAAACCATCAGAGAGCTTCAGGCCGACAGGAGTGTCACGATGACGCTTCATGAGGCCATCAAAAAGATTCGACCTGCGGACCGACAGATCATGAAGCGGGCACAGGCTCGTCTGGATCGATTAACCAAGCCGGTAGGGAGCTTGGGACGTCTCGAAGAACTCGCCGCGCAGTATGTGGCGATGAGCGGTGAGGAATGCCCGAAGCTGCCGCGAGCCGTCATCTTTACGTTCGCAGCCGATCATGGTGTCACGACTGAAGGAGTGAGCGCGTATCCCAGCGCCGTAACCGCGCAAATGGTTCTGAATTTTCTGCGGGGTGGCGCCGCCGTTAATGTGCTCGCGCGCCATGTCGGAGCCGAGGTGCGGGTCGTCGATATTGGCGTGGCGCATGACTTTGGCTCCCTACCGACCTTGATCGGGCGGAAGATCGCTTTCGGGACGAAAAACTTGGCGTCAGAGCCGGCAATGAGTCGAGACCAGGCTGAGCAGGCGTTGACGGTCGGAATCGACCTCGGCGTCCAGGCGGCAGAGGAAGGGTTCGGGCTCATCGGCACCGGTGACATGGGCATCGGCAATACCACACCCAGCGCGGCGATCACCGCCGTGATGACGGGGCTTCCCTTCGAGCACGTCACGGGGAGAGGAACCGGGATCGACGAGGCAGGATACCGGCGAAAAATATCGGTGCTTGAGCGTGCCTTGAATCTCCACCGGCTTGATTCGAACGATCCGATCGATGTCCTGAGCAAGGTCGGCGGCTTTGAGCTCGGCGGGATGGCGGGATTGATATTAGGTGCTGCGGCGTGCCGTGTGCCGGTGGTGTTGGATGGATTTATCGCCGGGGCGGCGGCCCTGCTTGCGACGGGACTTCAGCCCTTGTGCAGCGAGTATCTGATCGCTTCTCATCGTTCGGTTGAATGTGGCCATCAAGCTGCGCTTCAACGGCTGGGGCTTACCCCACTCCTCGATTTGGATCTGCGACTTGGCGAAGGAACAGGAGCATGCCTCGGGATAGGCTTGATTCAAGCAGCAATCAAAGTCATAACCGAAATGGCGACATTCGATGAAGCCGGCGTCTCTGAACAAGCGACCTAAGAATTCATGTGCCGCTCTTTTGTGATTGCCTGGCATTTTTTAACCATTGTTCCGTTCAACAGCTCGCATCATGATCCGGCTCCAGGTGAATTGGCCCGGTCGATGCGTTGGTTCCCGGTGATTGGCCTGATCCTCGGGGCGCTTCTTGCGGTCAGCGATGTTCTTTTTTCCCGCGTCTTCCCTGATGGCGTGACCAATCTTTTATTGATTGTGCTGTTGGTACTGATGACCGGGGGCCTTCACCTCGATGGCTTGGCCGATTCTCTGGATGGGCTCGCCGGAGGCCGAACACCGGCTGAACGGTTGGCTATTATGCGTGATCCCTGCATCGGCGCCATCGGGGCAAGCGGACTGGTCCTTATGCTGGGTCTCCGCTATATGGGAATGCTCACGTTGCCGCCATCGGATCGGCTCGTATGGTTAGTCTGTATGCCGGCGGCGGGCCGCTTTGCGATGGTGGTGAGTGCAATGTCGGCGCCCTATGCCAGAACGGATGGTGGACTTGCCCAACCGTTCCTTCAGCAGCTCTCGGCGCGCGAGGTCATCTGGGCGTTGGTTTTGTTTGCCGCCGCTTTACTAGGGGGCCTGGGTCTGTTGAATGCCGTTGCCCTATGCGGGCTCCTCGCCATTGTAGCGCGCGCGGTCACGGCTCTGGCGCGCCGGCTCTTGGGTGGGATCACCGGAGATACACTCGGGGCCACGAACGAAATTGCGGAGGTCTGTTTTGTGATCAGCGCTCCGGCGCTCGCCACCGTCCGGTTGTTCATCGCACCGTGACGCCGATTGATTTGATTGTGGCGTGCGCGCTCGATGCCGTACTGGGCGATCCTCGCCGGCTGCCGCACCCCGTCCGTCTGATGGGTAAGATCATCGGGGGATTCGAGGCCCGCATCAGAAAGATGGTACGCGGGCCGGGGGCTGTGCGCATGGCTGGGATCGTGCTGGCTCTTGGGCTGCCGGTCATGTCCTATGCGGCCGGAGCCTGGATGATCGAGCTGGCGACGCGACTGCACCCGCAAGCCGGCCGATGGGTGGGAATCTGGCTGGCCTTTACCACGTTGGCGGCACGGGATCTCGTCGACCATGCGCGTGCCGTCATGCGCGAGTTGGAGACAGGGTCTCTTGTTCGCGCGCGCCAAGCCGTGTCACGGATCGTCGGCCGCGACACCGACCATCTTTCCGAGCCCGAGGTCGTGCGGGCCACGGTGGAAACGATTGCAGAAAGCACGTCGGACGGTGTCATCGCCCCGCTGGTGTAC
>DATFCE010000327.1:0-4825 GCA_035253365.1 Nitrospiraceae bacterium | reverse complement strand
TCCGAGTGTCTTCCAACCCCTTTGTCAGACCCACATAGACTTGTATCCAGTGCCCTTTGTCTGCACTCAAACTCTTTGCCTCTTGTACCCTTTTCAAAAATTCGTCACGGATTTGAGCATCCATGGTACTTGATTGAATAGACACCGGCGGCTTTGAATCAATGTCGGATGCGGCCTCGACCAATGGAAAAACAGCTAAATCTAATTCCAGCAGACAAGCAAGCAAAAAGATAAGTACAAAAGGCATGACTCTCCTTATCAAAATAAAAGCGAATTAAATAATTTTTACTACATCCAAGGAGGGGTGGGTAGGGTCCCTCCCACTGCGCGCATCGAGCGAGCACATTCTTATCGTGCGCGCTCTGCGAGCACAGGAGGAACCTACCTACCCCTCCGCTCTCCCTTCATCGCTCGCTCCACCTCTCGCCCGGCCTCGCGTTCCTTCGTCGCCTCGCGCCGGTCGTACTGCTTTTTGCCTTTGGCCAGCGCGATCTCGACTTTTGCTTGTCCGCGTGGGCTGAAATAGATGCGGAGCGGGATGAGGGTCAGTCCTTTCTGCTGGGTCTTTCCGAGGAGCTTGTTGATTTCCTTTCTGTGCAGCAACAGCTTACGCGGGCGGACGGGATCGTGGTTCATGAGGTTGCCGTGGCTGTACGGGCTGATATGGCAATTGTGAAGGACGACTTCGCCATGATCCACGCTGGCGTAGCTGTCCTTTAAATTGACCTTTCCCTCGCGAATGGATTTGACCTCCGTCCCTTTCAGGACAATACCGGCTTCCAGTTTCTCTTCGATGGCATAGTCGAAGAACGCCTTTCGATTCGTCGCGGCAACTTTTTCGGTCTTCTCCTTCGCCATAGAGACGGCATGATAGCACGAGCTGGCGCCACCATCCTACGACGTTGACCGTTACGGCCGGGACGCTTAAAATGCGACTCCATGGCCGGCCCTCTCGCATTAACCCCGCTCGCTTCGACCCTGAGTACCATCGCGCGTCATTATGGGCTGGAGGCCAAGCTGCTGGAGCACCGACTCCAGCGGCGCTGGTCCGAGATCGTGGGAAGTCAGATCGCGGCACACACACGGCCCGATGCCATCCGCTTTCGAAAGCTGTACCTGATCGCGGAAAATTCGGTTTGGCTTCAACAGTTAACGTTTTTGAAGCCGTCCCTGCTGGAGAAGATCAACCTTGCGGCGGGCGGCGCTGTGCTTACCGACATTGTGCTGCGAATGGGAGAGGTGGACGGCGCCGAGGCGCCGCCGCCAGAGCAAAGTAAAAAGGTAAAGGGCAAAAGTATAGGTTTTACGAAGCAAGCGCCAAGTGGAGAAGTACTGGCCGAGGCCGCCCATTACGCTCGCGCGATCAGCGATCCAGACTTGCGCGATCATCTGGCGGCGGTGATGGCGAGCGCGCTGGCGAGGCAGGCGGAACGGAAAATTCCTCGACCGGCCCCTTGAACAGCAGGCGCGCGTAGGCGGCGGTCGCGGCCGTCTCTTGCGCGTTGAGCATGTGATAGATCGGCCCGATGCGTCCCTCTTCTTGGGATCCCTCCAACCGATAAAATCCCCGGACCGCTTTTTCAAACGCTTCGCGCAGAGTCCGGCCTTCTGCGGTGTCGGATTCGGCCGCTTGCAGATAGCGATGCAGCATCTCAGGCTCCGCCCACGAATCATGCGTAAACACGTAAATGGAGACGCGGCGATATCGGCCTGCGGGATCATCCGGGGTCGTGGGTTGAATCTTCATGTGGCCGAAATTACCCTCCCGAGCCACCTTCTGAAATCGATAGATGAGGGTCTCGATGGCGCTGTCGCTGGTGTACACGGGGACATGTACGGCTACCGCATTGCCTTCCTGCGAGCCGATGCTATAGGGCGGGATGGAACGATCCGGACGGGTCAGAAACATGCCGCCCCAGATCAGCACAAACGCGCCGATGAAGACACCCAACCCCAGTTTGACGACGGTATCGAGTTTCTTTTTGCCTTCGGCCATGGTGCGGCGGCAGATCAGCAGGAAATAGCAGATACTCCAAGTCGCCGGTCAGCGAGCAGCTCGGTCATAGGATGGCGAATTGTACTATGCGGATCGGGGATGGCGGTAGAGCGAATGAACCCACGGCCGACATAGACTCGTCACCTTATGCTGCGTGCTCCCAAACCGTGTCGGTGAAGGAGGGAGCGGGGTTCAAACGGGCGATCGCGTCCACGATGCCAAAATAGACGCCCCGCGCCGCCTCCGACCATTCCGGGTTGCATGGCAGATGTTGAAATGCCGCCTCTGCCGCTTTTTTCTCATCATAGGTGAGCGGACGAGGCGACTTGGGGATATGAAGTGTATTGGTGTCCTGGTTCACGGCGGCCTCCTTATGGTTTTATTCGTGGCGTGTTTAACTCTCGTTGTATGGATCGCTACGCAACGACGATGCCACGCCCGGCGGCATGAGCCACACTCCGAAACCCGTTGATGTGACGATGGATCGTACCGGCTGGATGATAACCGAATGAAAAATGAAGGAGTGGGAAAGAGAATCGTTTTATCGGAAGAGATACAGGGCGTATGCAATCTGATAAGCGCGTGGGCAAAAAATCGCCGTGTGACTATTCCTCAGTGTCCGGTTCACTGCCGTTTCCTTCCGCGGCGACCTCATCGCGTTCGACGGCTTCCGCCAAGCGCGCCACGCCGACTACCCGATCGTCGGCATCTTCAAGGTCCAGTATTCTCACGCCTTGAGTGTTCCGGCCGATCTCCCGAATGTCGTCCACCTTGCAGCGGAGAATCTTGCCTTTGGCAGCCATGATGATGATTTCATCTTCGCCACGCACCTGGAGGAACCCGATCGCCTGACCGTTCCGCTCGGTCGTTTTGACGCTGATAATCCCCTTGCCGCCGCGTCCCTGGATGCGATACTCGCTGACGGCGGTGCGCTTTCCGTATCCGCCTTCCGTGATCGTGAGAATGGCCGTCGTCGAGTCAGCGGTAATCGTCTCCATGCCGATGACTTCGTTGCCCTCCTCGAGGGTGATCCCTCGCACGCCGTGCGCGATGCGACCCATGGGTCTGACTTCGTCTTCTTTGAAGCGGATGACGATGCCTTGGCGGGTGCCGAGCAAAATCTCGCGCTGACCGTCCGTAATCTGTACGCCGATCAGCTTGTCGCCGTCATCAAGCGAGATCGCGATAATACCGCCCTGCCGTGGATTGGCATAGGCGGACAGCTCGGTCTTTTTGATGACCCCTTGCCGCGTGGCCATGACGACGAATCGGTCGTCGCGAAACTCTTTCACGGGCACCGTGGCGGTCACCTTTTCCTCACCGGACAGCGCCAGAAGGTTGACCATGGCCTTCCCCTTGGCGGCGCGTCCGGCCTCCGGGATCTCGTGCACCTTGAGCCAAAAGACTTTGCCGGCGTCGGTGAAGAAGAGAAGATAATCGTGCGTGGAGGCGGTGAACAATGTCTCCACAAAATCCTCTTCCTTGATCCCCATCCCGATCTTGCCCTTGCCGCCGCGTCGCTGTGCCCGATAGAGCGACACGGCATTGCGTTTGATATAGCCTGAGTGCGAAACCGTGACGACCACTTCCTCCTGCGCAATCAGGTCTTCGATATTGATCTCGGCTTCTTCGGGAATGATTTGCGTGCGACGGGCGTCCTTGTATTCCTCTTTGATCGACTGCAGCTCGTCTTTGATGATTTTGCGCACCAGCGCCTCGCTCCCGAGCACCGACCGGAGATACTCGATGCGCTTCAGGACCTCCTGGTACTCCTCGATGAGTTTGTTGCGCTCCAATTGAGTCAGCCGCTGCAGCCGCATATCGAGGATCGCATTGGCCTGAATCTCGGTCAGGCTGAATTGCCGCATCAGACCGCCGCGAGCGACCTCCGGCGACTGCGCCCGGCGAATCAACGTGATGACGGCATCCAGATTGTCGAGCGCGATCTTGAGACCTTCCAGGATATGGGCGCGTTCCTCGGCTTTGCGGAGCTCGTACGCCGTCCGGCGTACCACGACTTCACGCCGGTGCTCGACGAAGGCCTCCAGGATCTGCTTGAGATTCAACACCTCGGGCCGGTTGTGCACCAAGGCCAGCATGATCACGCCGAAGGTCGTCTGCATCTGCGTGTGCTTGTACAAATTGTTGAGCACGACCAGCGGAATCTCGCCTCGTTTCAGCTCGATCACGACGCGGTACCCGTCTCGATCCGACTCATCCCGCAAATCCGAGATGCCCTCGATTTTCTTGTCCTGTATCAGCTCGGCGATCTTCTCGATCAGCCGGGCCTTATTTACCTGGAAGGGGATTTCCGTCACGATGATGCGATCGCGGTCGGTCCGGGGATCGGTTTCGACTGCGGCCTTAGCCCGCAAGGTCAGCAGGCCCCGGCCGGTCTTATACGCGTCTTTAATTCCTTTTTTGCCGTAGATGAATCCGGCGGTCGGAAAATCCGGCCCGGGAATCTTTTTCATGAGCTGCTCGATCGTCACGTCGGGATTCTCGATCAGCACCATGAGGCCGTCGATGACTTCGGCCATATTGTGTGTGGGAATGTTCGTCGCATAGCCGACGGCAATGCCCCCCGCGCCATTGATCAAGAGATTGGGGACTTTCGCCGGAAGGACCCGCGGTTCGGTCGTCGGTTCGTCGTAGTTGGGCCCGAAATCAACCGTGTCCTTGTCGATGTCCGCCAACATCTCACCGGCGAGTTTCGTCAGCCGCGCTTCGGTATACCGCATGGCGGCCGGCGGATCACCGTCGACCGAGCCGTAATTCCCTTGACCGTCGATGAGGGGATAGCGCATGTTGAAGTCCTGCGCCATCCGA
>DATFCE010000326.1:0-11147 GCA_035253365.1 Nitrospiraceae bacterium | reverse complement strand
GATGAACTCGATCGGCGAATCCGCCATCTCCTCCGCGCCGTGCTCAAATAGACACCCCTGTCGAATCGACCGCCGCGTCATTTTTATCTTGTGTCATACCAGTCTGTTTGGTATAAGCCCTCTTTTGTACTGTCTTCACCTACGTTGTTTCTCCTCGGTACGCGGTTCTATCGCGAGGACTATGCCGACACGCCGGAACGGATTGATCCTGTGGCTGGTCCTTGCTGTCCTCGTCTCCACGTATCCGGCGAATGCGCAGCTCGTTCCGTTAAACCCCTACCTGACGCAACAGGCCCGCTTCACAAATGTCGGGTACCAGATTTATCCGAATCCGTTCGGCATGTACATTCCCCTCATTGAGATCGGCAATATCAGGACGGGCCCTCTTTTGATCCATCCTCATTTTGGAATGGCCCAATCCTATACGGACAACGTGTTTCGCACCGATACACTCTACGGCGGGAGACGTTCGGATACGTACACGACATTGGCGCCCGGGCTGCAACTGCAACTGCCGTTTATGGGGCGCCATCGCTTGGTCTTCGACTACCGGTCGAACATTGAGCGCTACAGTAACGAGTCGTCGCAGAACGTCGCGGATCAAACCATCGGGACCAATCTTGTCTTCAATCTCCGGGGCGGCCTGACGCTGAGCTTCCTCCAGGAGCTCAAGACCGGCCATGATTACCGAGGTTCCGCCACCGCGACCGGCATCAATGAGCCCAACAAATTTTACAACACCATTTTCGGCGCCGAGGTGCTCTATGCCAAGCAGGCGTTTCTTCGTGCGCGATACAAATACATTCGGTGGGAGTTCATCGGGGAAAATGCCGGCCCTCGCGATGGCATCAGCTTCGGCGATATCAATACCAGAAATCGGGTCGAGAACTATTACGCGATCGCGGCCGGAGCGCGAGTGGCGCCGAAAACCTATCTCTTTCTCGAAGAGTGGATCGGCACGCATACGTACGAAATCAACAAGCCGTTAGACAGCACGGACTACACCACGGCGGCCGGAGTGCGGTGGGAAGCCACCGGAAAGACCGTCGGGGAGGTGACGGTCGGCTGGCAGAAGAAAACCTATTCGAATCCGAGCGGCATACGCGGGACCGGCGAGTTCAGCGGACTCTATCTTAATGGGAACCTCTATTGGACACCTCTGGAGCGAACTCAAGTGATTTTCAATTTATTCCGCCGGACGAACGAGACAGTGGTGGGAGGTACGCGGTTTTTCGTGAGTACTGGGGCGGGCGTCGACATCCGGCATGCATTTACAAAAAAGTGGCGAGCCACACTGCAATTCCTGTATGATCATGACTCCTATTCGGACCCGATTTTTGCCGATAACAAGTCACTCACGCGCAAAGATAATTACCTCACGATGGGGCCTGGCATATGGTATCAAATCCAACCATGGCTCGGCGCTCGGGCAACGTACTTTTATACGGAACGCCTCTCCAATTTCGACAGCGTGCAATACAACGCGAATGTCCTCATGGTCTCCATCCAGGGGCAGTTCTAATTCTCCTTGCCTTTGTACTGTATTTTTGTTGTCCGCCTTCGCTCACAGCCGCGTCGCGCTCGAATCCTTACTCGCCCGACGTTCCGAGCCGTGGCATGGGCAGCACACCAAATCCGGATTATCATTTGGGGGCCAACGACATCATCAAGGTTCAGGTCTTCGGAGAGGAAGCGCTCTCGACAGAGACAAAAGTCAGCGGGGACGGCAAGATTGCGCTTCCCTTACTTGGAGTTTTGGAGATTCAGGGCCTCACCGTCAAGCAGACCGAAGATCTGATCGCGACTCGCCTTGCCGATGGCTATCTCAAGCACCCCCGAGTCAGTATTTACATCACTCGTTATCGGAATTTTTTTGTGTCGGGCGAAGTCAAAAACCCGGGCGGTTATCCCTTTGAAGAAGGCCTCACGGTGCTGAAAGCCATCACGCTTGCCGGCGGCTTTACCGACAAAGCCGCTCCCGGCCGCATCAAGATCAAGCGCCTGCGTGAGAACGATGAGGTCACGATCTCGGCCAATTTGAAAGATCCGGTCCACCCGGACGACATTATCGTCGTGCCCGAAAGCTTTTTCTGATCCATGGAACAGTCCCCTCCCATCTCTACCGGCCTGGAATTGCCGGCCGACGCCCATCTGCGCGACTATGTGCGCGTCGTGCTCAAGCGCAAGTGGGCCGCCTTCAGCCTGTTTACTTCCATCGTCTTGGCGGCCGTGCTCTACCTCCTCATTCAGCCGCCGGTGTACGAATCGACGGTCAGCCTCCTGGTCGAACCGTCCGGGCCCAATGTCATGTCCAAAGTCGTCGAAGAAGTCTACGTCCCCACCAACGTCAGTCTCGATTATTACAAGACCCAATACGAGCTGCTGAAGAGTCACCAAATTCTTCAGCAAGCCGCCCGCAGGCTAGAGCTAAAAGCGCACCCGGAGTATTCCCCGAAACCCATGGGAATCCTGGAATCGAGATGGGCGGGGTTGAAAACGACCCTGGCGTGGCTGACGACCATGACGACCGGCGCAGATGATCCGTCCGCGCCGCTTCCCGATTCGGAAACGGAACGCCGTCTCGTTGAGGACTTCAGGGATCATGTCACCATCAAACCGGTGCCGAACAGCCGCATCGTGCGGGTGACGGTTGCATCGGTCGATCCCCAACTTGCAGCCGACGCGGCGAACACCATCGCATCAGTCTACATTACCCGCTCATTGGAGATGAAGATCGGCGCCTCGGAAGAGGCCGCGAAATGGATTGCCGCGCGGGTCGATGAGCTTCGACGAAAGGTCGAACAGTCCGAGCGAACCCTGCATGACTTTGCCAGCCGCTACGGCCTCGTCAGCGTGGACGATCGAAAACGGTTGGTCACGCAAAAGCTCGGCGATCTCAACACGCAATTGGTGCACGCCGAAACCAAGCGCGTGGAAGCCGAGGCGCGCTTCAGACAACTGGCCTCCGTGATGGACGATCCCCGCGCCGTGGAATCCTCGGCTGAAGTCCTCGGCTCGCTGCTGATCCAGAACCTTCGCGCGCAGGAGGTTCAGGTGGCGCAGCGGGTGGCGGAGTTGAGCGACAAGTATGGTCCGAAGCATCCCGCGATGGTGCAAGCGACCTCGGAGTTACGAGAGCTGAAGGCGGGCATTCAGGCCGAGATTAAAAAAATCTATGCCTCAAGCAAGGCGGAATATGACGTGGCGTTGGCCCGCGAGCGGGTCATTCGGACCGCTTTGAATCAGCAAAAAATTGATGTGATGGCCGCGGGGCAGCATGAAGTACAATACGGAATTCTGGAACGAGAGGTGCAGAGCAACCGGCAGCTTTATGAAATGTTCCTCAAGCGCATGAAAGAAACCGATATCGCGACGGAGATCCGCACGAGTAACATTTATGTCGCGGACCCGGGGATCGTCTCTCTCATGCCCGTGAAGCCGAGGAAGATCCAAACACTGGTCATGGCCGTCTTGCTCGGCCTGTTCGGCGGCATCGGATTGGCCTTCTTCCTCGAGTATATGGACAGCACACTCAAGTCACCTGAAGATATCGGTCACTACCTCCCCGGCCTGGCCTTTTTAGGATTTCTGCCGGTCTTCAGCGAACCGAGCAAGAACTCGCGCGGGGTCGATCTCGCCACGCACGAAGCGCCGCAATCCATCTTTGCCGAGCATCTTCGAACGATCCGAACCAGCCTGATCCTCTCGGCCGCCGATAAGCCCCCGACCTCCTTCCTGGTGACGAGCGCGACCGAAGCGGAGGGCAAGTCGGCCTTCTCGGTGAACCTGGCCATCTCCTTTACGCAGTTGGGGCGGCCCACGGTGCTGCTCGAGGGAGACTTTCGAAAACCGCGGCTCCAGAGCGTATTCGGATTGAACCTCCAGCGGGGGCTGAGTCACTATCTCGTCGGCGAGGCTGAGTTGCATGAAGTCATGCAACCGACGGCGGTGCCGAATCTCAAGGTCATTCCTTGCGGAGCGATCCCCCCGAACCCGGCCGAGTTGCTTCAGTCGCAGCGGATGCTGGACCTGCTGGAAAGCTTCAGAAAGGAAGAAGTGTACACCGTCATCGATTGCTCGCCGATTTTGGCGGTGGCCGATCCCGTGATCGTGGGACACAGTGTGGATGGAGTCATTCTGGTCGTGCGGGCCGCGCACACCACCCGGCAAGCGGCCCGCATGGCCGCGCGCGTGTTGCGGGATGGAAAGATTCGCGTGCTGGGGGTCGTGCTCCAGCGTCTCAAAGCTCGCGAACTCTCCACCTACTATGCGGGATACTATCAGCGGTACTACGGCCACGCGCCGGACAAATCATTGGTGAAGCGTACCTAAGCTTCACGACTATGGCCTCACGCACGCGTGACACGATCGTCTGGTTTGGATTCCTCCTTCTTCTCATCTTAGCTCCGCTTCCCTCCGCCTCGATTTCCCCTCTGGCTCAAGCTTCGCTGTCCGGCGCGCTCCTTGCCCTGCTGGTCGTCTCCTATACAGCTCCGCCGCGCGTTGCCTCCTCCTGGCCGCCGGCCATCGAACGCCGCTATCGCCTGTTGATGGGATGCTGGCTGCTTGCCGTCACCGTCGCCGTCGCACAGGCATTGCCGTTGCCACCGGCGCTGATTGCAGCGCTGTCGCCGGCCTTGTTTGATCTGTACGCATGGGCTCTCCCGATGAGTAACCAGACCGGGGACTGGCGCTCCTTCTCGACAACACCCGCGGCGACGATTCAGAACGGCCTTCTCATCGGCGCCTATGCCGCCGCTTTTGCCTTGGTCGTGCGGCACGGCAGGAGCCGGCGACGCATCACCACCCTGGCGATCACGATCATCCTGATCGGCATGGGGCAGGCTATCTACGGCGTGTCCCAAGTTGGCGGGAAAGCCCTGTCGCCGGCGGTCGGGACGTTCGTGAATCGCAATCACTTTGCCGCGCTTCTGGCGATGGCGCTCGCCCTGGCGATGGGGTTCCTGCTTTGGCGATGGCAAAAAGCCACACCTGTGGCCGCCGGTGGCGCGTCCGAATCCGGACGCCGATTGGATCGATGGACGAGGACCAGTCCGTTGTTCGTGGTGTCGTTGACCCTCCTGGCTGCGATCATTTTTTCGTTCTCGCGGACCGGACTGATTGTCTCGTTCTGCCTGGTGGTGATGTTCGGAATTTTTGGCTCGCTCGGAAGTTTCCGGCGGTTCCTCGGTTTTCTCTCGCTCGCGATCGGCGCCGTGGCCGTTCTCTTCATTACCGGCGCCTGGCGCGCGTTTCGTATCGTCGCCTATCGATTTGAAGCGATCGACGAATCGTATCGCCTGGCCGCCTGGCACGGCACGCTGGATCTCTTTCACGCCTCGCCTTGGATGGGCATCGGGCTCGGTGGTCTGGTCGACCACCTTCCGCGGATGTTGCCGACTTTCATCAAAGAGGTGTTCGATCATACCCACAATGAGCCTCTGGAGATCCTCGCCGAAGGCGGTATTATCTATGCCTCCGTTGTGGCGATCGGGCTGCTGCTCTATATGAGCACGGTGATTTCCGCTTGGGTCCGGCGCCGTGACCCGTTGGTCAAAGGCCTTGGCTGGGGCTGTCTTGCGGCGGCTTTTGCGATCTTCGTCTTCAGCCTCGTCGAGTTTCCCCTCCGCATGCCGGCTAATGCGTTGATCCTCTCTGCCATTCTGAGCGTGGGATGGGTCATCGTTCATCATCAATCTCAAGGCGCAAACCCCGGCAACCGGCCGGCCCCTACATCCCGTCCCTCTCTTGTGATTCGGAGTCTCGCGATCGTTGGAATGGTCGTCGCGGGAGTCACCATAACGGCCGGTATCTTCGGTCGCGTCGGTGATGGGTACGCCAAACGGGCCGACGCGGCGACGGGGGAAACGCGACAACAACTCCTGACCAAGGCTTCGGACTTCTATCGACGCGCCGAGGCCATCGAACCCTGGCAGCCGGCTCATGCGTTCAAACTAGGGCAGGTTTTTGAGACGACCGCAACCGCGTTGCCGCCCCTTAGCGAGGATACCCGCACCGCCTGGACGCATGCCGCGGCCTGCTACGAGCGATCCCTTCACTTGCATCCGGCCAATGCGAGAGTGCAAGCCGCCGCAGCCTGGGCGGCGCTCCACAGCGGGGCTCTTGACCAAGGGCGCCGCGCCGCCCATGCAGCGCTGAAGCTTAACCCTGGAGACCCCAACGTGCGATTCGCCGTCTCGAAATGGTACCTAGTGCAATGGGAAACCCTCACGCCCAAGGATCAGCAGACGGCGACGGCACTCATCCGGGAAGGCGCGCGGGATCTTCCGTTGGAATATGTGCAAGCTTTGTGGCGATTCGTGCCCGATTTTAAGATCATCAATATGCTATTGCCGGATGATCTAAAGACCAGGCGTATTCTGCTCGGCGAGCTTACCGAGCGACAGCTTTTTATCGATCGATGGGCGGAGCAGCATGCCTATCCCGCGCTGAACATTCTCTCTCCGGACCACGGATTCGTAGTCTTGAGCTATGGCCGCTTGCACGGTCCAGGGCCTCTTCCCACTGAAGCCGTCGCGGCAGGCGCGTGGTCCGGAATGGTGGAAGGCTGGCTTTCAGCGGGGCTCACAGCCACCTCGCGCGTGACCCTGCCGCCCGGTGAAGTCGTGCTCTTTATTCCGGTGCGCGGCGAAGCGGCAGGCGGCATCCCCCCCATTCTTCACATTACCGTGGACGGATATGCCATACCGCCATTCAGCTTGTCTGGAAACAGCGGGCGCGCAGCCTATATCCATGTATACTCCAAAGGCGGCGAGTTTTCCGTGCAGGCCATGCTGGCGAACGGCGCCGTCGTTCGCGAAAATGGAGCCTTCGCCGAACGCCGTGCCAAGCTGGGCTCTATCCGAATGCTAAAACCGCCTCGATACTCCTAGCCAACCTGATCCTATGTGGACTCGCGCGCGCAAAGCGTTGACGGCTATTTTCTGGAGCCACGTGTTCGCGGTAGCCGCGAATCTCTTTTTGGTCCCCCTCTATTTGACCTATTGGTCCGCCGGTGTCTATGGAGAGTGGCTGGTCTTGTTTGCCGTCGCCGGCTACCTGTCGACACTTGATCTGGGACTGAACCTGGCGATGACGAATCGGCTGACGCAGGCCTATTGCCGTCACGATTTCGAAGACTATACTCGATGCCAGCATTCTGCCTTTGCCTTCTATATCGTGGTGGTCCTTGTCTCCGGCTTGCTCTTAAGCGGAGCACTGTGGATGTTTCCACTTCCTGACTGGTTGGGACTGAAGCAGACCGACCCGCAAGAATCCGCCTGGGTCCTATGGTTGCTCGGCCTGAACGTGCTGCTGACCCTGCCGGCAACCTTCATGTGGTCTATGTACCGAACGATGGGGCATGTCTCTCTCTCGCAATGGATGTGGAACACGCAGCAGTTGCTCACCTTAGGCATGATTCCCGTCATACTCGCGCTCGGGGGCGGCATGAAATCCGTCGCATCGGGGCAGCTTGCCGTGTTGATCATACTGCTTCTTTACGCGGGATGGGATTTGAGAAGACGGGCGCCTGCCGGGATGCCGGGACTGAGAAAGGCCGATCGTTCCGTCCTTCGAGAGTTGACCCGTCCCAGCTTGCTGTTCGGCTTGGTCATGGTGAGCAATGTCATTATTTTACACGGCAGCGTAATCGTGGTGTCGACGATGTTGGGCAGCGTGGCGGTGGCTCTCTTCGTGACATCACGGACACTGGTCAATCTCGCACGGCAGGCCGGCAATGCCTTCCTCAACGTCTTGTGGCCTGAGGTCACCGGCATGGAGGCGCGAGGCGAATGGAGTCGATTGCGATCCTTACATCGGTTGCTCATGGCAACATCTACGACCGTGTGCATCGGTTTTGCGGCCGCGCTTTGGCACGAAGGATCGGAAGTCATGACCCTCTGGACCAGAGGCCAGCTCGTCCCCGACCCGATCTTGCTTCGTTTGTTACTCATTCTTCTTGTCTTCCAATCGACCTGGCTGGTAAGTATGGCCTTTCCCGCCGCCGCGAACCGGCACGAAAAAGTCTCATGGCTCTATTTGGCGTCAGCGTTGCTCGGCATCGGCGCCGGGATACTGTGTGCTCGAACAGTGGGCATATGGGGTATCCCCATCGGCTTGCTCGTCGGAGAGGCCGTGGTCTGCTATCACCTGGTGATCCGTGACACGTGCCGCCTGCTCGGTGAAGACTATCGGACATTTGCATTCAAGCTATGGCTCGGCATCCTGTCAGGGGGAGGATTGGCCCTCACCATCGGCTGGATCGCGCATGTCATGATTCCAGGCCCGTTTTGGGTTCGATGGCTGGGGGTGGGATCGGTTACCTTGGCGACGGCGTTTGTGGTCTGCTGGAGCGTGGAATTGACGCCAGAAGATCGCGAACAGGTTTTCCTTCGGCTTCGCCCTCCCGCCGTGGCCGGTGTCAACAGAGGTTTATAATCGCTCCATGGATAAACTTTCGATGATTTCACTCCCGCATCCGGCGACGACTATTGCGATGTTTCTTGCAACAATGGCCGGACTGGCCCTTTTGAGACCAACGTTCTCGAGCGGACCATCACCCCTTCTCCTCCCGCTCTTCGCAACCGTTCTCTCTTCGGCATGTCTATTTCTCATAGGCCGCGGTCGTGTCGTCTTGGCCACGTACATGAGAGTGGGCTTTCACATTGGGACCTTCGCCTATTTTCTTTCATACCCTATACTCCTGCCGGAAGAAGTCGACGTGATCATCTCGGATCGCACACATCTGCTCGTTGGACTGACCTTGATCACGACCATTGTGGGGTTTGAGGTCGGCTACTGGATAAGAGGCGAGACGCGTGTCGCGGACCCTGAGACGAAAGGCTTTGTGCTGACTCCCACAACCAAAAGCCGGCTTCTCGGTTGCATCGTGATCGGGATCGCAATATGGTTTCTTGCCGTGTGGCTGTTATCCAGCGCGTCCGGCGTTCCGCTCAACGTGCTGCTTTTCAAAATGCGCAAAGTTCTCGACGAAGAATTGGACAACGACGTCACCTTCTATCGATATTTGTATGAAGTCTTACGAGGCGGCCTCTTCCTCGCCGCTTCTTCCGCTTACCTCATGCTGGCCGGCACGGTGCGGCGTTCTCTGATGTTCATGATCCTCTGCTGGCTGGCTCTTCTCCTCTGTGCCGTTGTGGGGTTCCTTTCCGGCTCTCGCGCCATGTTTCTGTATTCGATTATGCCCATTACTCTGGCCTGCTGGGTGATGTTGGGAAGAATATCGGGCACGTATCTGCGCTGGCTTCTTGCGATGGCAGGAGCCGTCGCTCTCATTGTTTCATGGGGAGCCATGTCGGCGATTCGGGACGCAGGCTTTCTAGACTACGACGCAGATCTTCTGTACGTTTTGCTCGACGATCCCGGCACGCATGTCGCCGGCGCGTTTAATCTCTATTATGGCATCGCCATGATCGTCGACGCGTTTCCCGACATCTTTCCATATGAGCACGGGCGGTCCGTGTTGGCGCTCGTGTTCGGCTGGCTGCCGAGATCTCTATGGCCGGACAAGCCGTATACATTCGCGCTCTACGCCAATTTCATTCAAGGCGAGACGCTGGAATTCAGATCGGCGAGCCTGGCGGTAGGCTTGGCCGGTGAAGGGTACGGCAATTTCGGACTCCTCGGAGCATTAGGCTGGGGAACCTTTATGGGGCTGGCGTGTCGCTATGGAGATGCGTTCATCGCGCACATGACCGACTGCTATCTTTTTAAACTCCTCTGCGCACTGTTGGGGGGAGTATGGGCGGCGATGATAGTTCGTGGTGGGGTTCCCGAGATGTTTTACATGGGCATTTTTATTATCCTTTCTCAGATAGTGCTGGCCAAGTATGTGTTCAAGGACGAGGACCGCCATACCGCGCCATCCGGCGCATAGTTTCAGATGCCATCCATGATCGCTGCTTCCGATAAGTCAACCATGGTGCATAAATTGCCAAAAGCCAAGTTGGTGACCGATCGGAACAACTTTGTTGTTGAATACTGCACAGGCAAGTCCGTTCTCCATCTTGGCTGCGCCGCCGATGGCACGGCAGAAAACTTTGCCGAGCGAGGAATACATTTACATTTGCAGCTTCTCGTGAGATCCAAGCGCGTGATCGGCCTTGACACGAGCGAGGCGGCGCTCAACGTGCTCCGGGAAAGAGGAGTCGAAGATTTGATACGGTGGGATGTGGAACGGCTCTTGGAATTGAACCTGGATGGACCGATTGATGTGATTGTGCTGGGAGAAATCCTCGAACATTTAGCCAATCCCGGCCTCTGTCTGCACGGCCTCGCGTCCTACATGGCCAAATTCAATGCGACCAGCGTAATTACCGTGCCGAATGCCTTCTCCGTGCGACACCTTCTGTGCGTAGCGCTGAAAAGAACGGAGCTCGTGTGGCCCGACCATACGGCCTACTATTCGATTGCGACGTTGGGATCGCTTCTGAATCGTTATGGTTTAGTGATTGAAGAGATCGCAATGTACTCAAATGTGGGCACGGTAGAAAACCGGCTGAAGAGGCTGGCGAAAATATGTTTCAACAAGACCATTTTAGCCGCCAGCCCCTTGATCGCCGAAGGGATCATCGCGGTCGTAAAACAGAAGCCTTCGAGATAATCGAATGTTGATCCCTTCGCAGACCTCCGGGGAAAGATGTGCGCGTTCTTCATCTCATTCCTAGTCTGGAACAGGAAACCGGGGGACCCGCCGTGTCGGTCCCGGCTCTCTGCCGCTCACTTCACGCGGCCGGAATCGATATTACCCTGTATGCGTTTAAAGAGAGGCAGAGGAATGCCGCTGTTCCCTCAGCTGCCGAGCCATTTCGGATGATGTGGCAGGTGCCTCTTCCCGGAAGCCGGCAAATGCCCACCATGAAGTTCTTCCAGCGTCTTGGTGACGACCTCCGCTCTTTTGACCTCGTCCATCTCCACAGTCTGTGGAACCCTGCGATCAGTCTGGCGGCATGGGCATGTCGACGGGCCGGCGTGCCGTATCTTGTATCGCCTATGGGTATGCTCCAATGTGCGGCTTTGAAGCGACGAGCGATGCGTAAATCTGTTTACTATTGGCTGTTCGAGCGGCATACGCTGTCCGGGGCGCGCGCCTTACACTTCTTTACCGAGGCCGAAGCACGCGACTC
>DATFCE010000325.1:0-8571 GCA_035253365.1 Nitrospiraceae bacterium | reverse complement strand
TCCCGACCGTCTTCCCGCTTAGGTTCAAAACGGCGGCGATCTCCTTGTTGGTCTTTCCCTCGGCGACCAGCGCTAAGACGCGCTGCTCCTGCGGCGCCAAGGCTTCCTGTTTGTCCGTCTCCGTGGAAGCGGACAAGGACTTGACCTTTGCCAGGACGCGCTGAGTGACGGCCGAGTCCAGGATCGACCGCCCGCTTGCCACCGAGCGTACCGCGCGGAGTAACTCCTCTCCGCTGACTTCTTTCAACAAGAATCCGTCGGCTCCGGCGAGAATGGTCCCGAGCACGGCCTCATCGTCTGCAAACGAAGTCAAAAACAGGACCCGCGTGTCGGGCCGAGCCGCCCGGATTTCGCGACACGCTTCGATCCCGCTGCCGTCCGGCAGCCGCACATCCATCAAAATCACGTCCGGCTTCAGGCGGGCCGCCTCGGTCACCGCTGCGGCGACGGTTCCTGCCTCGCCGACCACGTGGAAGCCGCTTGTTTCGGTGAAGAGTGTTCGCAGGCCCAGCCGAAGCACCTCGTGATCGTCGACGAGCATCAGCCGGATCGCCTTCGCTCCATCCTTAGGCATGGACGCGCTCCACGGGAATATCGAAGGTGATGCGCGTGCCCTGTCCCGTTTCGGAGACAACGGCAAAGCGGGCGCCGAGCTTTTTGGCACGGGCCGCCATGTTCCTTAATCCCTCCCCTCGGCCATCAACCGCGTCGGGATTAAACCCTACGCCATCGTCCTCAACGACGAGACGCACGCCGTCATCGTGCTGCTGAAGCGAGATGATTTCCGTGCGCGCCTTGGCATGCCGGAGACTGTTGCTCATGGCTTCCCGCGCGACATAGACGATGTGCCTGGCCTGCTCCGGGGTCACGCGATCGGCGGCGGCCGGGTCGATCTGCACCAGACAATGGAAATCGGAGCTCTCCAGCGTTTTAGCCAGCGAGGCCAGGGCCCCTTCGAGATGACGCCCATTGGCAACCTCCGGCTCGAGGCCGATAATATACCCGCGCAAATCACGAATGACCGATTTGAGATCCGCCACGGCGGCGCCAAGCTGCGTAATTGTCTCGTGCGGATCTTTGGTCACCAATCGCTGGCACCGTTCGAGGTTGAGTCCCAGCGCAAAGATGGACTGGATAATCCCGTCGTGGAGGTCTTGGGCCATTCGCTCCCGTTCTTCGAGCACCCGGCGGAGGTGCTGTTCGCTTTCCCGCAACGTCTCCTCCGCGCGCGTCGTCTGGACCAGGGACATCCTGAGATCATGGACCATCCGGCGATAGCCGCTTACCATATGGGCAAGGGCCAGGAGATAGGCCGTCAGACGGGTCAGGTGCCAGAGCCACCAGCGACTATCCCATAGCGTGGAATAGATGAACATGACTTCGGCAAGCCCAAAGAGAAACGCCAAACAGGCAAATAAGGAATCCTCGACATTGCCGGAACGTCGATACTCGGATGCGAACCGAATCGCGGCGGTCAGAAACAGCATCGATGCAAAGCTCTGCGGGGCCACCGCCGTCGGGGTAAATTCGCCGTTGCGAGTCATGTCGGGAACCAGCTCCGGAAACGCGATGACCCAAGCACCGAATGCGACAGAAGCTCCGGCGATGAGCCATGGTTTCCGGATGCGAGCTGCCGGAGAGGCCGGCCACCAAATCAGGCTGAACCCGATACTTCCCAGGAGGCTCGCCATCCCACGCAGAAGGATGAATCCATCGCCGGGCGCTGCGACGGCGTGGAATTCTTCGAGAAGTCCCATTCCAAGGAATCCCAGCGCCACGGGATAGAGTCTTGCGCCGGCCGCCTCTTCTTTTTTCTGAAGCAGCACCATCGCCATGGCAATCGCCGCCAAGCCACCCAGCGATTCCATGGCCGAATGAAGCGATTCGCGATGCCAGCGCCAGTCGGGCAATAGCGCATGCAAGACCATACTGACCATGAGCGCGCCGACACTGCCTGCCACGATGAGCAGATGTATGGGCAATAACTTCCGGTTCACGATTCACGGCTCCCGTAAGAACGAAACCAACAGTACGCCGAGTCTCAGGGACAAGCAAGATTCTCGTCCAACAAGTTCCGTGACGGGAGAGCGTGTTTGGAAAGGCGCGTGAAGAGCTGTCGGCGACGAGTGAACTACCCGGAATGCGAGGGGGACGGCATCTCATTGTGCGGTTGATCTTTGATGGATTGATACGCCACGACGCGGTCGCGCCCCGTCGCTTTTGCCTGGTAGAGCGCTTCATCGGCCGCTTGCAGCACCACTTTGGTGGTGATACCGTCGTGGGGAAACGCGGCCACGCCGGCCGACAGCGTCATGACGCCGAGCGATTGGCCGCGATGCTCGACATGGAGTCGCCTCATGCCGTCACGCACCTGCTCCGCGCGCGTTTGAGTGGCGTCGAGCGACGAGCCCGGTAGGATTAAGACGAACTCTTCGCCCCCGTAGCGGCAGGCGATGTCCTCGGCCCGAATCTGCGTTCTAAGAAAATCACCCACGGTCGTCAGCAACGTATCCCCCGCGGCATGCCCGAAGCGATCGTTGAACCGCTTGAAGTAATCCAGGTCGATCATGACGATTCCCAAAGGAGTCTGGCTGCGCATGGCCCGATGCAGCTCCCGATCCAGCGATTCCTCCATGTACCGGCGATTGAATAGGCCGGTGAGCGGATCGCGAATAGACTGAAAGCGAAGCGCTTCGCGCAATCTCAAATTTGCGAGCGCCATGGAGATATGCTCTCCCACGATCGCCGCCAGTCGGCGATGTGATTCGGACGGGAACATCTGAGGATCGTCCGGCCTCGCCCCGTCGAAGAGAAGGCTTTGAGCATGAAGGAGGCCCATCACTTCCCCTTGGGCCATCAATGGAAGACAGAAATACCCCGAGAGTGGAGTTGAGTCCAGATGCCCGCAGCACGGCCCCGCGGCCGGATCTTTGACCGCATGCATGTGTCCGCGCCTCAATGCCCAACAGGCATCGAGCTGAAAAATATGCGGTTGCTTGCCGGGTTGCTCCCATGAGGCTGCCGCTTCCAGGCCGTGCCGCGCGCTGCTGATTAAATAGAGGGATCCGCGAGTCGAGGGAAACAGATCTCTCATGCCTTTGGCGATCACAGTGTGGGCCTCTTCGATGGTCAAGCAGGTCTGAAGCAGGTCGCCCAATTCGCTAAGCAAGGTTTGCTCACGAGCCTCCCGTTCCAACTCGCGAACCCAACCCGTCAGTTGTGTGTGGCTGGCTTCCAATTGCTTCTCCGCCTGCTTCCGCCACGCCATATCGCGACTGATCAGCACGCTGGCCAATCCGACGAGCATCAAGGCAAGCACGCTGCCCATGAGAATCACGGTGGTGGCTGTCCGAGCGCTCGTCTTGGTTTCGATCGTCCGGCGGCTCAGGAGAATATGTTCTTCGTCCTGCATCTCCGCGACCGATTTTCGAATGCCGTCCATGACCTCTTTGCCTTGGGCTAAGAGCGGCATCAAAGCGGCCGGCGGTCTGCGCTTATCCTTCCGCAGTGTGATGAGATCACGGGAGCGCGCTAATTTTTCCGCGACGTGATGCTCGAGACGGTCGAGGCGATGCTGCTGGGCAGGATCATCGGACGTGAGCAGCCGCAGATCGGTGATATCCTGCTCGATGGCATTGAGCGCCAGATGGTAATGGGCCAGGTACTGCTCCGATCCGGTTAAGACAAATGTGCGTGCGCCCGTTTCGATATCTTTCGTCAATGAAAGCACGCGTTCCAGCTTTTCGAGCACTTCATGGGTATGGCTTTCCGATCGCGCGCTCTCCAGTAGCCTCATCATGCTGAGATAGGAGGTGAGACCGACCGCGCCGAGGATCAGGAGAGCCACGGCAAATCCAGCGGCGATCTTAAACCCGAGGGGGAATCGTCCGGCCATACAGAAAGGATAGCCGAAGCTGCGGAGTTGTAAAGAGATTTAGCCGGAACGTGATTTCAGACGATCGAGCCGGATGCGGTCCAATGTCACGAACAGGGTCTTTTCCTGCGTGACCGTCACCGTGCCGGGCGACTTCGCTTTGACTTTGCGGACGTATTTTTTCCGGGTGTAGAGGACGTCGCCCTTTCCGCTCTTCTTGAGGTCGCTATACAGAAGCGCAAGCGTCGCGGCGTCCCGGATCGAGTCCGGCGGCGGGTCGGCGCCTTTTTCCGTTCGGAGCACCACATGCGAGCCCGGCGTCCCGTGCGCATGCAGCCAAAGATCATCCGGGCGCGCTTCACCGAACGTGAGGAGTTCGTTTTCCTGCGCATTCCGCCCGACGTAGATCGGAAGGCCGTCCATGGATTGAAATCGGCGAAACGGTCCGGACCGTGGCTCTGAACCTTTCTTCTTCACCCTCTCCCCTTGCCGGAGAGGGGAGGGTGAGGAGCGGGAAAGAGAAACGGCTGAGGAAGTCGGCTGCCACGTCCCCCGCTCGACGTCGGCCAGCTCCGTCCGTAGCGCTTTCATCTGCCGTTCTTCGGCCTGTAAGCGCGGCCTCACTTCTTTTTCCGCCGCAAGGTGTTTGCGATATTTCTTAAAGTAGTCCTCCATGTTGGCGTGGGGTCCTTTGGAGGTCTCCAGAGGGAGAACGAGTTCGGGAAGCGCCGGATCAAAATAATCGATGACCGTCAGCCGATCCTGCCCTTTGCGCATCTGATGAAGATTGGCTTTCAAGAGTTCACCGTACCGCGCGTACTCGCGGTAGCGCGAGGCCTTCTCCAGATCCGCAGTGAGCGCCTCCACCCGCCTGGAGACCTTCTTCAAGCGTTTCTTGAGGTCCGTGATTGTCGCCTGCCGCGCCCGTTGCGCCGCCAATTCCAGTTCCTGCCGGCAGTATTGCTGCTCGACCGCCTCGGAAATGGGAAAGCCCGGATCAGCGCCGGACTGAACGGACGGAGCGGACACGCCTGCTGCCGGCGCGTCGGTTCGGCGGACGGGCGGGTGATACGTCTCGCCGGGCTGCTTCCGTCGGCCGTCGAGTGCTGTAAGAATCTTTCCCTCCGCATCGGTCAGCAGTAAATCAGCGCCCCTGCCGGTCAGCTCCGCGATCAAAGAACACGGTCCGTTTCGCGCCATGAGCTGAATAGAGACAATTCGGTCTTGCGGCACCTGTTCTAATGCCTCCATGCGCGCGCCTTGAATGTGAGCGCGCAAGAACTGGCAAAATGGCGGGGGCGACGGCGGATTAGAATACCGTGTATTCGTTAGATGAAGGCGAGCGGCCTCCGGATCGGCGGAGAGATACAGCGAGTGGGTTCGTCCCGGCGTCCGAATCTCTAAGATGATCGCGCGGGGCGCCGGCTGATGGACCTTCTGAATCCATCCCGCGGTCAGCACCGGTGCAATCTCACGTAGCACCGCCGCAATCTCATGCGCCGACAACCCCATGGTGCTCCTCAACAGAAATCAACGTGAAGTGTGAAGTGGATTCGACGCGTGTGAACTGCAGTTCTCTATCGACTGATCAATCGGTTATAGAGGATTGCGCCGACCACACCGAACCCCCACGCGCCTCCGACGAATGCCGCCATCTCGCCGAGCACCGAGACGATATCCGTCTCTTTCGGCAGCAGTGAGGCCACGTCGGCCCCGAAAAACTGCGCGTTGAAGATAAAGATGAAGGCGGCCGGAAGTGCGTATCGCAGAATAATCAACAGCGCCCACAGGCTCAGTGTGGCTAGGGCCAGTGCATTGGCAAAAGCCAGCGGTTGTATCGTCATCATGACCTTTGCGGTTAAACCAAGATGCTAGGCAATTTGTTTCCCAAATGCAAACCCAGGATAGCGTATCGCACCGGCGAGTGGACGCTTCCGTGCAAGTGCAGTTTTATGTATGACCGTAGCAACAACCGCAATGCTCAACTTGAGGATGTATTCTGCATTCGTTAACATACCCTACATAGGAGTATAGGCATGAAAAAAAGACCATTTTCGCGGACGAATCATTGTTCAATGTCTTGCAGGAAATTGCACGAAAAGATCAGGTCAGCCTGTAGAGTCTGATGGCTCGATCGTCGCTGGAACTCTCTCGATGGAACAATCTTCTCTGAACGTGCTCGAATGGCCTCGCCTGCTGGAGGTCGTCGCGGGGCAGGCGCGTTCGACCATGGGAGTGGCGCGATGCCGAGCGCTTCCGCTCGAGTCGGATGTCTCGACGGCGGAAACCCGACTGCAAGAGACGACCGAAATGGTCGTGTTGCGCGAGAGCGAAGATCCGTTCCCCTCGCTGGCCTTCCCCGACGTGCGTGACGCGGTCGGTCGTGCCGCGAAGGGGGCCGTGTTGGAGCCGCATGAATTGCGTGACATCTCCCTCGTGAGCGGACTCGCTCAAGAAGTGGGGCGGTATCTCAAGCGGCGCCGCGATGACGCGCCCGCGCTGGTCGCCGTCTCCGATCCGATGGCCGCCGGCCAGGCATATCATCGCATCAAAGACGCGATCGACCGGTGCGTCGACCTTGAGGGACATATCCGCGAATCGGCCACTCCGCACCTGCGCCGGCTCATGCATCAGGCCCAAGATCTGAAAGCCACCATGAGGCGCCGGTTGGAAACGATTCTCGCGTCCACCCGATACGCCGAAGTGCTGCAAGAGCAGTACTTCGCGCAGCGTGAAGGCCGGTACGTGGTGCCGATCAAGTCCGAGATGCGGTCGAAGATTCCCGGGATCGTCCATGATGTGTCATCGAGCGGCGCGACTGTCTTTTTGGAGCCGCGCGAGTTGGTGGAGCTGAATAATTCCATCAAAGTGGCGGAACGAGAGGTGGAACGAGAAGTTCACAGCATCCTGCTCGATCTCTCGGGCGAAGTGGGGAGTCTCGCCTCCGCCGTAGACACCGGTGTCGAGGTCCTGGCGACATTGGACTGTATTGCGGCGAAAGCCGCGTTCAGCGGCCTCGTCAAGGCACAACCGGTCCGGTTGAATCGGAACGGGCGTATTGCGTTGAAGCAGGCCAGGCATCCCTTGCTTGTGTTGACGCGCCCCGATGTCGTGCCGAACGACATCGTGATGGATGAAGCCGTGCGCGTCTTGGTGATTTCCGGGCCGAACACCGGAGGCAAGACGGTCACGCTCAAGATTCTGGGATTGTTCGCGTTGATGGTACGGGCCGGGCTTCAGCTCCCGTGTGAGGCCGACTCCGAGATGCCGCTCTTCCCCGAAGTCTACGCGGATATCGGCGATGCGCAGGATTTGGCGCATGATCTGTCCAGCTTTTCGGCCCATATCACGCAAATGATTGCGCTGCTGGAGCGGACAGAATCGTTGAATCACGATGACGCCGGATCAGGGGCGCTGATTCTGTTGGATGAACCTGTGACGTCCACCGACCCCGCGGAAGGCGCCGCGTTGGCGGAAGCGTTGCTCCTGCGTCTTGCCGATCTCGGCATGAAGGTCGTCGTGACCACGCACTACAATTCACTCAAGGCGTTGGCGCACACGACCCCGGGTTTTCTCAATGCCAGCGTCGGATTCGATGTCGGCAGGCTCGCGCCGACCTATCGTGTGATCATAGGGGTGCCCGGCGGTTCTTCGGCGATTGATATTGCGGGGCGGCTCGGCATGGATGAGACGATCCTGGATGACGCCTTACGACTGTTGCGACGAGAAGACCGTACGCTCGAACAGATGCTTGGCGATCTTCAGGAAAAGCAGCGACGGTTGGATGAAGAATTAGCGACGGCCAGCCGGCTTCGAGCCGAGGCGGAACGATCCACGCGCGAGGCTACGGAAGTGGCCGAACGGTTGAGCCATTCGGAGCGCGATGAGCGGCAGCGGGTGAAAAAAAAGCTCACCGATCAGTTTCTCGGGGCGCGCGCTGAGATTCAGTCGATCCTCGATGGATTGAAAGCCGAGCGGACCGTGATCAAAGTCAAGGAGACCAAAGAACGGCTGGCCCGAGTGGAAGAGCAAACCAGAAAACAGGTCATGCCGGCCGACGAATTAATTCCTCTTGATCAGTTAACAGCCGGGGATCCCGTTGAGATTATGAATCTGGGCGCGACCGGCATCTTGTTGGAAGCGCCGCAGGGAAAAAAGCGGGTCAAGGTGCGGGTCGGCGAGGCCGACATGTCCGTGGCGGCCTCGCTGCTTGTCGGACGGTCCGACCTGCGACGAGAAAAGTCCAGCCGGCCCACGGGTTTCGTCCGGCGAGCGCTCACCGCCACGACGCTTTCTGATTTGGACGCGGCGACCGTCCTGGACCTGCGCGGCAAACCCGCTGATGAGGCGCTGGAGGCGACTGTCGCGGCGTTGGATCGCGCCGTACTGGCCGGCAGTCCATTCCTACGCTTGATCCACGGCCACGGCACCGGCCGGCTCCGATCCGCCTTGCGATCGTATCTGAACGAGTCGCCGTATGTCGCCTCATTCCGATCGGGCGAGCGCGAAGAAGGAGGCGATGGCGTGACGATCGTGGAATTGAAATGAAGGCATGCCGGGTTCGACGCTCCCGCGCCTCCGGAGCTGCCTGACGCAGCCACGAGGCGGAAGCCTACCGGAATTCCCGTGGCCGCGGTCTTCGACCGGGTGCCCTTGGTGAAGGGGCGCGTCTCGGTGCGCCTGAGGCTGGGCGGGTG
>DATFCE010000324.1:0-10011 GCA_035253365.1 Nitrospiraceae bacterium | reverse complement strand
GGAGATCTTTTTGCCGCAACGCTTGGATGGTACTGGTCTCGCCCAGAATCGGCCGGCCCAACGGATGCTGCTTCAAGGCTTGTTGCGTATGAACGTCCTGCACCAAATCTTCGGGATCATCCTGCACCATGCGGACTTCTTCGAGAATGACCTGCTTTTCCTTTTCAATGTCTTTCGGAGCAAGCCGAGAATGATGGAACAGGTCGGATAAGAGCGCGAGCGCGGGCCTCAGGTGCTGATCCAAGACTTTGACATAAAACGTGGTCGTCTCCCGACCGGTGCAGGCATTCATCTCGCCGCCCAGCGCGTCGATCTCACGCGAGATGTCGGTCGCCGACCGCGAGGAAGTGCCCTTGAAGAACATGTGTTCGATAAAATGGGAGACGCCTGCCTCTTCACCGACTTCGTCTCGTGAGCCGGCATTCACCCAGACCCCGATCGTCACCGATTTGAGCGAGGGCATTCGCTCCGTGACGACCCGCACCCCGTTGTCGAGCACGACCTTTCGATACATCATGATCCCGCGGCCGGCGCGGCCGGCGCAGAGGGAGCGGGAAGCGTCTCTTTACGGCTAAGACGGATCTTCCCCTGCTTGTCGATCTCCAAGACCTTCACCATGATTTGATCTCCCTCGCTCACTTCGTCCGCCACGGCTTTGACTCGATGATGGGCCAGTTGAGAGATGTGAACCAACCCATCGGTGCCGGGAAGAATTTCGACAAAGGCTCCGAAGTCCATAATCTTCCGCACCGTCCCCAGGTACGTTTTGCCGACTTCCACTTCTTCGGTCAGGCGGTTGATGATCTCAATGGCCTTCTTGGCCGACGCTTCATCCACGGCGGCAATCGACACGGCCCCGCTGTCCTCGACATTAATCTTAACGCCGGTATCGGCAATAATACCGCGGATTGTTTTACCTCCCGGCCCGATGACATCGCGAATCTTGTCCTGCTTGACTTTCAACGTGAAGATTCGCGGCGCATAAGGGGAGAGATTCTCACGCGGACCGGTCAAGGCGTCGGCCATTCGCTCCAGGATATGAAGACGACCGGCACGAGCTTGTTCCAGCGCTTGCCTCATCAACGCCGGCGTAATGCCCGCGATCTTGATGTCCATTTGAAGGGCCGTAACGCCATGTTTCGTGCCCGTCACCTTGAAATCCATATCGCCAAGATGATCCTCTAGTCCTAAGATATCGGACAAAACCATGACTCGATCGCCTTCCTTGATCAGCCCCATCGCGATGCCCGCGACCGGTTCTTTGATCGGTACCCCGGCATCCAGCATCGCAAGCGTCCCGCCACAGACCGTCGCCATTGAAGACGATCCGTTCGATTCCAAAATATCGGACACCAGCCGCAAGGTGTACGGAAAGGCGTCTTTACTCGGGATGACAGGTTTCAATGCGCGCTCCGCCAAGGCGCCATGGCCGACTTCCCGGCGACCCGGGGAACGCAGCGGACGGGCTTCTCCCACACTGAAGGGAGGAAAATTGTAATGCAACATGAAGGTCCGGTGATACTCACCCTCCAAGGCGTCGATGCGCTGTTCGTCCTCGGTCGTACCCAAGGTGACGACGGCCAGACTTTGCGTCTCACCTCGTGTAAATAGGGCCGATCCATGGGTGCGCGGCAGCACGCCGACCTCGCAGGTAATGGCTCGAATGTCGGTAGGGCCGCGGCCGTCCGCTCGCACGCCTCGCTCCAAAATCATGCTGCGGACTTCACTGTACTCGAGCGAGTGGAAAACCAGTTTGACGTGGCGTTCTCTGTTGGGATCATCCGATTTCAGTTTTTCAATCGCCTCTTCAAGCACCTGATCCAATCGCTCTTGGCGGGCCGTTTTGTTGGGAATGAGAATGGCCTCCCGTATGGATCCTGCGACGAGTTGGCGGACTTGATCCGATAAAGCCGGATCAATGTCCTCGGCCTTCACCGGCCGCTTCGATCGTCCGGCCATGGCTTTGAGTTCCATCACCTTGGCGACGATTTTTTTGATTTCGGCATGCGCGGCTTCGATCGCCTCAATCATGACCGACTCGGGCTGTTCGTTGCCTCCCCCCTCGACCATCATCACGGCATCGGCGGTGCCGGCAACGACCAAATGAAGATCACTGTTCTCGAGAACGGCAAGATCGGGATTGACAACGATCTGCCCGTTTACGCGCCCGACCTTCACTCCGGCGACGGGGCCGTCGAACGGAATATCGGACAGGACGAGAGCAGCCGACGCAGCCGTGATCCCCACGACGTCTGAAGACCCGGTCTGGTCGGCGGAAAGGACCGATGCGATCACCTGCGTTTCGAAATAATACCCTTCAGGGAAAAGCGGACGGAGGGGCCGGTCGATCAAGCGGCTGGTCAACACTTCTTTTTCGGAGGGGCGTCCCTCCCGCTTGAAGTATCCACCGGGAATTTTTCCCGCGGCATAGGCCTTTTCTTGGTAATCCACCGTGAGCGGAAGGAAATCGACACCGGGCTTCACGGTTTGAGACGCCACGGCGGTCGCCAAAACAACGGTGTCTCCATAGGAGGCCAAGACGGCGCCATCGGCTTGTTTGGCGACTCGTCCGGTTTCCAACCGCAGGCGGCGACCGGCTATATCCATTTCAATCACATGCGCCATCTCTATTCTCCTCTTCTCTGCCGGCACAGATGCCCACAGAGATGAGCTCACCTAAACGTGCTGAGCGATGAGTGCTAAGTGCTGAGTTTTGGGTTCCAAACGAACTCATCACCAACATTTCAACACTCAACACTTTCTTTTGAGGAGCCCATGTCCGTGTTCATCTGTGATGACAGTCCCGTCTGACTCTGCTGACCGAGCGCGGGAGTGATTATTTGCGAATGCCCAACCGTTCCAATATGGATCGATACCGTGCATCATCAATTCGACGAAGATAGTCCAATAATCGGCGACGACGGCCGACCAACTGCAACAACCCTCTCCTGGAGTGATGGTCTTTCTTGTGCAGTTTGAAGTGCTCGGTCAGATAGGCGATTCGATTCGTCAGGATCGCAATTTGGACTTCGGGCGAGCCCGTATCGCCTTCGTGCTGATGATATTGCTCAATGAGCGCCGTCTTCGCTTCCTTCACCAAAGCCATGTCTCTCCTCCTGTATGACTAACTCACGTCCACTAACACTTTCACCACCGCAACCGCCCCTTGAGTCGACCCTTCCGGCATCATCCCGATCGCTAAGAGTTGCCCCGCCTGATCTTTCAACCGCACCGATTTTCCCTCTTTTCCCTCTGAAAGGTCGACGCCGAGCGTCCCGTGCTCTCCGTGCACCGCTTCTCGAGGAACGGCCACGCCATGGATCAGACGATGGGCGGCGGGGTCATCTACCACGATCGCAGGCAGGTGATGCAGCGCCTCATCCAGCGATGTCAATTCGATTGCCAACCCTCCGTTCGACCATCGTTCAGCCAACGACTCCATCGTGAGCGCATGCGTGATCATCAAAGGCCCAACGCGACGGCGTTCCAACGCCAACAGATGGCCGCCCACGCCGAGCGCCTGGCCGATGTCGGCACACAGCGTCCTGACATAGGTTCCTTTCGAGCAGACGACGCGCAAAGACACGTCCCGTCCCGCCATCGAGGTCATTTCAAGACGATGAATCGTGACATGGCGCGCCTGGCGCTCCACCGTTCGTCCTGCGCGAGCCGCCTTATATAACGGCACACCGGCGATCTTGACGGCGGAGTACATGGGAGGCACTTGAGCCAACCGTCCTTGAAACCGATCAAGAATGGCCCGTACGCGCGATTCGGTCACGCCCTCGGTTGAACAGGTCGTCAGAATCGTACCGGTGGCATCCTGCGTATCGGTCGCTTCACCAAGCCGCAATACCGCGGCATACTCCTTGTCCCAATCCACAAGATATTCCGCGATCCGGGTCGCCCGTCCAATCAGCACCGGCAGCACGCCCGTGGCGGCTGGATCCAACGTGCCGGCGTGGCCGACCTTCGGCCCTTTCATGAGGCCTCGAATCCTCGCCACCACGTCATGCGAGGTCCACCCGATCGGTTTATGGATGTTCAGGATGCCGTCGAAGGTCGGGCCCATGACGCTGGAACGCCCCGCCGCCACGGCGGAGTCCGCATTAAGAGAGGGCATCGTTTTCCTGATGAGGAGCGGCCTCTGCCGATTCGCCTCCTCTTTTTTGTTCACCCAAGCCTTCAAGGAGGGATAAGATACGGTCTCCTCGCGGTCCGGTCAGATCCTTCTGAAAGATCAGTTCAGGAGTGTAGCGGAGGTTCAGGCGCCGGCCGAGTTCAGTTCGAATAAATCCGGCTGCTTTATGCAATCCGGCAAACGTGTCGGTATCCGCCTGCGCATTCCGTCCCGTGGTGACAAACACACGTGCCGACCGAAGGTCATTAGTCAACTCGACATCCGTGACGGTGACAAATCCGACACGCGGATCCTTCGTTTTTCGCATGAGGATGTCCGCGACTTCCATGCGAATCTGGTCTGCGACACGCGAAGCGCGCTTGTAGGCTGTTTTTGCCACTTTTCTCAGGCTACAGCAATTCGATCCGGCACTTCACCATCTCGATCAGCGGCACGGATCGAAGCAGGTTGATCGCCTGGTCCAAGACCTGGTTGACGTAGGCGCCTTCATTCGCGACACACGCCATCGCCAACACCGCTTTTTGCCAGAGATCCTGATCCCCGACTTCGGCGACCGACAGATTGAACTTATCCCGCAGGCGATCTTTGACGCTCAGAAGAACCTGCCGCTTCGCTTTCAACGAATCGCTTTCCGGGAGATAGAGCTCGACCGTGCAGAGCCCGACAATCATATGGCGGTCTGAGGTGGAAGACGAACCGCGGCTCAGAGCTTGGCCGCGACTTTATCGAGGGTGTAGACCTCGAGAACATCGCCGGGTTTCACATCGATGAAATTCTCGACACTCATCCCGCACTCATACCCCTGCTGGACTTCCCGCACATCGTCTTTGAATCGGCGAAGCGATCCGAGCTTTCCTTCGTACACCACCACATGATCCCGGATGACACGGACGCCGGAGCTGGCCCGTGAAATCGTTCCGTCAATCACGTAACAGCCGGCAATCACACCGGCCTTGGGAATGTTGAAGACCTGGCGCACCTCGGCTCGGCCCAACACCCGCTCTTTCAGCGTGGGCTCCAGCAGCCCTTCCATCGCGGCCCGAATATCGGCGATCGCGTCATAGATAATCGTATATAACCGAATATCGACGCCTTCCCGTTCAGCCAACGCGGCGGCTTTCGGCTCAGGCCGGATGTTGAACCCGATGATGATGGCGCGAGAAGCCGAGGCCAGAAGGACGTCGGTTTCCGTAATGCCCCCGACACCGCTATGGATCACACGGAGTTTGACAAGGGCCGCGGAGAGTTTCTGAACGGCTTCCGACAAGGCTTCCGCCGAGCCCTGAACATCGGATTTGATGATCAACGCCAGCTCTTTGACATCGCCCTCTTTAATGCGCGCGTACAAATCGTCCAAGGTCACGCGACCCGATCCCGCGGCGAGATCGGCCATCCGCTGTTTCTGAAGTCGCGCTTCGGCAACCTCTCGCGCCACCCGTTCATCGGAGACCACGACGAATGGATCGCCCGCAGCCGGCACACCGGGCAGACCAATTACCTCAACCGGCATGGAGGGACCGGCTTCGGATACTTTAGTGCCGGTATCGGTAATGAGCGCGCGCACCCGGCCGCTGAACGTTCCAACCACGAAGACGTCTCCCATGCGAAGCGTGCCGCTCTGGACCAACACCGTGGCGACCGGACCGCGGCCACGGTCGAGTTTGGCTTCCACGACCGCGCCTTTAGCCGGACGTCGGGAATCAGCTTGGAGCTCCAACACTTCGGCCTGCAACAGAATCATCTCGAGCAGCGCATCGAGCCCAAGTTTCTGCTTGGCCGATACTTCGACAAAGATTGTCTGACCACCCCAGGCTTCGGGGATGAGATTGTGCTCGGCTAAGGAATGCTTGACGCGTTCTGGATTCGCGCCCGGCTTATCGATTTTGTTGACGGCGACGATGATCGGCACGTTGGCCGCCGTGGCATGGTCGATAGCCTCCACGGTTTGAGGCATCACGCCATCATCGGCCGCCACGACCAACACGACGATATCGGTAATCTTCGCGCCTCTGGCGCGCATCGCGGTAAAGGCTTCGTGCCCCGGCGTATCCAGGAAGGTAATCCGCTTGTCATGGGTGTGGACGACATAGGCGCCGATGTGCTGAGTGATCCCGCCCGCTTCTTGTTCGGTCACCTTGGTCTGCCGGATCGCATCCAACAGCGAGGTTTTGCCATGATCGACGTGTCCCATGATCGTCACCACCGGGGGGCGCGGCTCCAGGACCTCCTGCTCTGCCCACTCAGCGACCTCTTCCAGCAGGTCCTCTCCCTGCTTGTCGATCGTGACATCGGCCTTGAGGCCGAGACCTTCGGAGATCAACGTAGCAAGCTCCATGTTCATGGGCTGATTCAACGTGAGCATCTGTCCCATTTCCATGAGCTTACGAATGATGTCCGCCGGCCGTTGGCCGACCAGCTCGGCGAATTCTTTGACGGTCAAACCGGGCATCAATTTAATGCCTTTCTTTCGAGGCTTGGTAATCTCGGCGACCGCGGAGGGCTGCAAATGGCGGGAACGCTCGTCGCGGCGGTGAACCGGAATGGCGCGTAAGTCTTGCCATCGCGCGGCATCCTCACGGAACTTGACCTCTTCTTCGTCGCGGGTCCGACCGGGCTTCTTCGGCTTCTTAAGCTTGTCTTTCAGCCCGGCGGCCTCGTCAACCGGCGGAAGAAGACTCCCTCGCTTTTTTTCAGCCGTGAGCGCCGGCTCGGACGCCGCGGGCGGTGCTATGTCCACAGCCGGCGGCGTGGTCATCGTGCCGGCCTCACGCGGTTGAGGATCCTGTTGCCCGGCATCCTGCGCTCGAAGGTCGGGATGCAACGAGTCCTGAACGGGTTGTTCAAGCGAGCCGTCTTGAGGAGACGCGGGGATTCCCGACATCGGAGGAGAGGGCGCGGGCTTCGTCCCATCCGCCGCGATCCCGCTAAACGATGACATCGGTTCCACGGGCTGGCCGGGTGCCGTCGGCGGCGGAGAAGAGATTTCTTCCTCGGGCTTTTTCCGTTTGAACAGGATACGCTTTTTGTCTGGTTTCGGCGACTCTTCCAGTAGAGCCGCCGATGCCCGAGCATTTGAATTTCGTCCCTCGCTCTCGCCGTTCGATAACTGTCCTCCCAGATGTTCCTTGCTCAACGCCAGTCCCTTTTTCTGGACCTTCCGGCCGGCCTCTTCCTTCGCATCCGACTTGGCGTCCGCCCGCTCAACGGTTTGGCCCCCTGGCATTAACTTGTCCAATGCCTTCCGGACCGCCTCCTCATCCAACGTGCTGCTATGGGATGCGACACTGATCCCCAGACGCTTCAATTCCGGGATGAGCGCCCGATTTTCCATCCCGAGTTTTTTGGCCAATTCATAGACTCTCATCGTTGATGACCTGCTCCGGCACGTCTCTACATCGGCGTCTGAGATTCACCCACGTGCGATCCCTGCCCATTCTCGCCGACCAAAGCCTTCTCCGCCTGTTGATCACGAACCGCTTCGTCGTGCTCGCGCTGGGCCTCCGCTTCTTCAGCTAATGCCGCCTTGATCTCCCGATCCCGCTCGACCTTTTCTTTTTCATACTCCGTCGCGCTGATGATGTCGATTTTCCAACCGGTCAATTTCGCGGCCAGTCGGACATTCTGCCCGTTTTTCCCGATCGCCAAAGAAAGTTGCGAATCGGCCACGACGACAAGCGCGGACTTTTTTTCTTCGTCAATCCCGACTTTTTCGATCGTGGCCGGGTTGAGGGCTTCGGCTATGAACACGCGAGGGTCGGAGGTCCATGCGATGATGTCGATTTTCTCGCCGCGCAGTTCGCGGACCACCGCCTGCACACGCGACCCTTTAATGCCCACGCAGGCTCCGACCGGGTCGACGGCTTTATCGCGAGACGAGACGGCGATCTTCGTCCGATCGCCCGGCTCGCGGACGACGCCTTTGATCTCGACGATTTTCTCGGACACCTCGGGAACTTCCAATTCGAAAAGTTTCGTGACGAACTGCGGATGCGTACGAGATAGAATCACCTGGACGTCCTTCGGTGTCCGTCGCACTTCGACCAAGTACGCTTTAATACGATCGCCACGCCGGTACGTTTCCCGAGGAATCTGTTCGGACGCCGGCAGCACGGCTTCGGTCTTACCCAAATCCACCAGATAATTGCGGCGCTCCTGCCCCATGATGATTCCGTTGATGAGATCGCCTTGCCTCGTCGAATATTCTTTTTGGACCGACTCCCACTCGGCTTCCCGTACTTTTTGGCAGATCACTTGTTTGGCGGTTTGCGCGGCAATTCGCCCCAACTCGTCCATCTCGATGACGGAGCCGATTTCATCGCCGATCTCCGCTTCGCTGTCGACACGGCGCGCCTCGTGTATTGAAATTTCCGCCTTGGGATTCGTCACCAGGTCGACAATCGTCTTCAGCGACACGACGGCGATCTCGCCGGTTTTTTGATCGATTTGGACCTGGATGTTTTCGCCTTGCCCAAATCGCTTTTTCGCGGCCGTCTGCAGCGCCGCTTCGACCGCGCCGATGACACGCGCTTTATCGATTCCCTTCTCACGGCCGATCTGATCGATGACTGCAATCAATTCTCGGTTCATGGATGGCGCCTCGCTCTTCAGAAACCGGCTGTACGAGATCCCTTAAAATTCCACTTCGAGCCGTCCGCTCGCTATAGCGGCCCATTCGATCTGAACGGCCCGAGCCGACTGTGAACCGGCCAACACGATGCCCGTCTCATTCGTCTCGATCAATCGCCCGACGATCCGCCATTGTCCGTCAATGGCTTGCCGAAGCTTCACGTTGATGAGTTTCCCATGGGCCCGGCGGTAGTCGTCCTGCTGTTTCAGCGGGCGGTCAAGACCGGGAGAAGAGACTTCGAGTCGATAGGCATGCGGAATAGGATCAGCTACATCGAGCGCATGTCCCAGCGACACATGCACCTGCTCGCAATCATCGAGATTCACCCCGCCCGGCTTATCGATGAATACGCGTACTATACTAGCGGATCCGTGTCCGACACACTCCACGTCAACCAACTCCACCTCGAGCGCCCGGACAATGGGCATTGCGACGGCACGTACCGACTCGGCTATCGCGTGCGGTTCTCTGCCGTGATCACGTTCCCACCCGCGGGCCATGCTGTGCGTCAATCCAAACAAAAAAGTGGGCCGCCGCCCACTTCCAGTGCGAGACAAACTATCATGTTCAACATGCCGTTGCAAGGGGCCGGCTAACCAGTCATCCCGCGAAACCGCGCGCTCAATCGTTCCGTGACGCGGCCTCGTCTCCCATTGCTGATCGGCACGCCATCGGCACTGACCACCGGCATGACTTCCATCGTCGTTCCGGTCAGAAAGATTTCTTCAGCGGTTTGAAACTCCTCGCGCGTGATGTCCTGTTCTCGCACAAAAAAGCCCTCTTCTTTTGCCAGGTCCAACACGACGCGCCGAGTTACACCGGATAGGATTGAGCTGCTTTCCGGGGGCGTCATCACCATCTCCTCTCGTACTACCATGACGTTACTGACCGCCCCTTCCGTGATCAGGTCATGCCGCACGAAGATCGCTTCATACGCTCCGGCTTTTTTGGCGCGTTGGCGAGCCATGACGTTCGGCAACAGATTCAGGCTTTTAATATCGCATCGTCCCCACCGGAAATCAGCCAGCATGATGACGCCCACCCCGGCGGTTTGGATGGCCGGATCCAGCGGGCGCATTTCACGTATCGTCATCACCGCCGTGGCTGCAGTTCCTGGCGGAAAGATGTGATCCCGCGGGGCAACGCCGCGGGTGACTTGAAGATAGACTTTGCTGTCGTCATACCCGGCCAGCCGGATTCCCTCCTGAATGTACCCGTTCCATTGTGGGATGGTGAAGGGATT
>DATFCE010000323.1:0-6138 GCA_035253365.1 Nitrospiraceae bacterium | reverse complement strand
ATGTCAGTCGGTCGACTGTTAATTCGGTTGGGTCTTGGCGGTTTATCCGAATCCCGAAAGTGCAACCGATTCGTCCCGGCAGTGCCGTCGATCCATCCAATCCGTCATCGCCTCGACGGCGCATAACCGTCCGCAAAGATATTGAATTTCGTGGCCCGAAGCTATCTTGGAACCACCCGCCAGTGCGAGGTCTAGTGGCTGAATAGTCGCGTTGTGCTCACTGGCCGTCAAGGCGTACCAATGATTCACCTCTCTTTTCACCGCCTGACAGCGATCACACACGATTTGCATGATGATAGGCATGGTCTCTCCTTGTCGCTCGGATGGTGGTTGTGAAAACAGCTGAAGAATCCAACCGATCGTTAGGGGAGCGTACTGGATGTTGCCATGAGAAGAAATTAACCGAAGGTAGTATGGTCCATGCAAAAGCAGGGACCGGTTAGGCCTCATTGAAAGAATCAATCCGATTCGACGCTGTCATCAGGACGTTCAAATTCCAACCTCTCTCTTGATCGTTCGATTGCCGGTGTTTCGCGCGCAGGCCATCCAATTCTTGAAGAGACTTCGGCCTGTCGGATTTCAGCAATCGAGATAGGGCGCGGTCGGCTAACAGCTTTCCGCCCGTTTGGCAGGTCGGGCAGTAGTTGGTCTCATTTTTGGCATACACAATGCGCTGAACCGGGGAGCGGCAGACCGGGCACGTCCGGCCGTATCGCCCATGCACTGCCATGTTCTCATGGAAGGCGGTGACCTTTTCGGGAAATCGGTCGCCAGTTTCGATACGCAGACGGTCGATCCATTCACTTAGAACGGTCCTCGTCGCCTCAAAGAGGCGCGTAATGTTATCGTCGGTAAGGCCGACTGTGCGCTCGACCGGCGACACGCGGGCCCGATGAAGAATTTCATCGGAATAGGCGTTTCCGATGCCGCTGAAGAGGCGTGGCTCGGTAAGCGCCCGCTTCACCGTGTAGTTCTCGCGTGTAAGGGCCGTCCTAAATGATTGAACATCCGCTGTCAACGGCTCGATTCCGCCAAGGTCGAACTGCCGTAACCCGTGCTCCCCGCATACCAGGTGAAGGGCCGCGAGCTTCGTGGTGGCGGCTTCGGTAAGCATTAGTGTGCCGTGGGCGAAGTCAAATGCGGCAAGGCCGACTTTTTGCGGAATCTTCGCGCCGGCCTGGCGCCAATGGAAACGGCCGGTGACCATCAAGTGCACGACAAGAAACAGCTTCCCTTCCAGCCCGAACACGATCCGCTTCCCAATTCGGCGCAACTCGCAAACCATCCGTCCGTGCGCGTCTCCAAGGGGCGGGTCAACGGTTCGTAAAAAAAACGGGCTGGCCAGTCGGATACGTTCCAGACGACGGCCCGTCACCCTGCGATGGAGGGCCTCGATATAGATCGTGAGGTCCGGCAATTCCGGCATAGGTTGCAATCGTCAGACCCGCCAGCACACGACACCTCGGATGAAGCAGGACATTAGGACCGAGTTGTCGATCGCCCTGCACTTTTCCGCGCGCCAAGCCGCGCCGCCCCCTCCGAGGAGAACAGATGGGGGCCTCGCGCCCCGCCACGTCTATATTAGCGGCAAGCCCGTCGAGGCGCGAACGTAACGGATGATCGAATCAGATACCAGCCGCTCGACTGCGGTGGAGCCTTGGTGATCGCATACTCGGCAAAACAAACGGCGTGCCGTCCCGCAACACCGTTCCGCCGTACATAGCCAAGAAGGTCTGCAAGTCTTCCGCATTCCGCGGCCGGATCATGACCTCATTGACGACGAATTCGTCTCGGCGACCGTTCGGTCACCTCGATGTCGATCGCCAACGCGGGTTCGGTAATCAAGCCTTCGACTAACGCGACCGGGATCCCGACCGCGACCAACTCGCCGAAGAAATCGTTTCGCCAACGCCGGCAACCCACGGTCCTGCGCATCCGCCTGGCGGATGCCCCGCAGCCGTCCCTTTAGTTGGCATGCCTGATGATCGGTGGGTCGTGCACAACTAATGGCGATGTGTCCATTCTCGTGCAGATTCTGAATCGTCTTTCGAGAGATCGTCTCAGTCAGGAAAATCGTCACCGAGGTTCCATCCTCATGGGCGAGATTGCCCCAGGCGCGGGTGCATTCCGGCATAAGCGACGCGTCACGCGTGCCCACTACCACTGAGACGCCGGTTCGGAGCAGGGCTGATACTTCGGGAGGAATCATGGCATCGAATGCCGTTGCGGTGTTCAGAAAGAATTAGGCGCACGATAGCATATTCTTAGGAACTTTCGCTCTCCCGCTCATGCTATGGTTCCGCCTGCCTAAGGCATGTCCGGACAGCTGCTTTGACGGCCAGATGGTTGATAAAACCAAAAAGGAGGTTCCTATGCTTTCTACGATGCCGAAATCACTCATGATCATCGTGTTGTTGCTGCTCACTTCTGTCCTTACATGGGGTAATGGGGATCGCGTAGCGGCTGCTCCTCGCCCCAGTCCCACACCGGTCGTCTTTGAAGCACATGATTACGGCTTTCCTGGACCGGATCGTATTGCTGCCGGCGTCACGACGATGCAGATCATCAACAAGGGACGGGATCTTCATCACATTCAACTTGTCCGACTGCTCGATGGGAAGACAGCGGCGGATTTTGGCACTGCCTTGAAGGCGGATGCGTCGCGGCTGCCATCCTGGGTCAAGTTGATGGGAGGCCCGAACGCCGTCATCCCAGGCGGGCAATCCATGGCCACGATGAATCTCATGGAAGGCGACTACCTGCTCATCTGTCTGATCCCGGATAAGAAAGGCGTACTGCATGTGGCGCTGGGCATGCAAAAGGCGCTCACCGTCAAGGGTGGGAAGCCCACCACGGTATCCGAGCCGAAGGCCGGCGCGACAATTACGCTGAACGACTTTCGGTTCACAATGTCGCGACCGATTCAGGCCGGCATGCAGACGATTGGAGTCATGAACCAGGGGACGCAGCCGCACGAGGTCGTAGTGGTGCAACTTGCGGGCGGTGCGTCGGTGAGCGAGTTCATCAAGGCAATAGAGTCCGATGCGGCGGGATCTCCGCCAGGCAAACCGATCGGCGGCGTGGTTGGGCTGGAACGCGGGGACCATGCGTTCTTTACAGCCAGTTCGAGCCGGGCCGTTACGGGCTGATTTGCTTTTTCCCTGATGCGGCCACCGGCCGGCCGCACTTCACGCACGGCATGACATCGGAGTTCACAGTGCAATGATGCGCCCACGGTACACGGCCGCCGGCTTTAGTAGGCGGCCGCTGCCGGCTCAAAACGCGACGTGTGCGACTTCAGGCTGGCACTGCTGCACGAGCCGGCAGTACAGGAGATCGGCGAGGGGTTGCAGATTGACACAATCGGCGCGGTTATAGGCAAGCAGCAGCTCGAGTGCCGCCGTGTCCCGGCTGTATCGCCACCGCCTCCACATCCGCACAGCATCCCAGCCATCCATTCCCTGCAATGCGCCGTCGCGTTCGATGCCGACGAGACATTCGATCTGTTTCAGCCCACCCCGCAGGCCGAGCTGTTTCGCGGCGAAACACAGATCGAGATGCGGCTGATCGATGCGGAGTCGAGGAAACATGGCGTGCAGATAAGGGAGGTCGAAGCCGGACCCAAAGAACGTGACGATCAGATCATATTGGGAAACTTCCTCGCACAATCGCGCTTCGGACAGCGTATCGCCCCAGACCAAGCTCGTCATACGCCCGTCCGCGAATATTCCGACCACGGTCACTTCGCCATAGGGTCCCCCGGCAGTCTCGATGTCGAGATACACGGCCCGAGGCCGCAGCCATTCGTAGAGTCGCCACTGATCGCGCGCCTTCAAGCAATCCGCAAAGAAGCGGGGATTGCCGCGCGCGTGCTGTTCCCGCGCGACGCTCACGTCCGCATCGTAGAGTGCTTTGCGGCCGGGGTTGATTCCACGGACCGAGGGGCATTGAAGAAAATCTTCCCAGGTGGGAATGCCTTGCTCCCACAGCCGTCGTTCGGTCACCTGTCCAATGCCGGCGAGAAAGAGAAATGTGGACTCAATCATGGCAGCTCTGAATGGGCGGGATCATATCGCATTGTCGCGGAGAAGTCAGCGTGCATCGCCTATCAATCCGGACAAACCGGAACACCGCTGTTGGCAGGCTTGGAAGCAGGTGGCCCTACGGGCGTCCCTGGCATGGCGTTGTTCTGCGTGTCAGGCGCGGCCAGGACCTCTTGAGCAAGTTTGACGTTCACATGGTGTTCCCGCTCGTTCGATGTGAGGGTGAGAGCCTCGTGAAATGGGCGATACCCTGCTTTCTTCACCTCGATTAATAACGTGCCGGGCGCAACGTTCATCGTGAACCCGGTGACTGAACCCGCGCTCTTTTTCATTGATCCGACGGAACGGCCGTTCACGACGACCGTTGCGCCTTCAGCGTCTTCATCGCCTGATATAGTCAGGACCGTTTCTTGGCGGGCGCATCCCATCGGCAAAGCGCCGATCAGCATCACGGTCACGAAGGTCACGTAAAAGATGGACTTGACATCTCTGTGCCGCATACACCTTTCTATGGTCGCGGGGTAAACCGCCGAATCGCTGGGCCGGTATTGTAACAAAAGTTACGTTGGCGGCGCCCTCTCGCCGTGTCGTCATAGAATGGGCTGTCCGGTCTCACGCAGTCTTCGGGGCTGGAACAGTCGCTATGGCGCAAGTGTACGCCCTTTCTTAGAGTGTTGGCACGCCGGAGAGGCGAACGGAATCGATGGTCTATCCTTCCTGCTCACCGTCCGCCGGCTTGGGATTTGGGACATTATTCACGGTGGGGAGAATGACGGAGATCGCACCTCCAAGATCGCCTTCCTTGAATCCCTCCTTCTCGTACCCGGAGATATCGATCTCGCCTTTGGGTTTGCCGTGACACGCCAGGCATTGCTTGTTGTAAAACAATGGCAGCAAGACACGCACGCTATTGTCCGGAAGCTGCTGTTCGATAACGTGATCGCCCACGCGCGGGTGGCTTTTCTGAACAGCCGATAATGTCTGTTTCTCCTGCTCGTCGGGTTTGTTCTCGGGATTTCGCGGATCAACATCCGGTGGGCCGATCTGCCGCAGTTTCAGACCGGTGTCCTTGGAGAAACTCGCTGCGACTTTGGTGGCGAAGGTAGCCGGAATAAATCCTTTAAACCCGATTCCCTTTTTGTTGATGTCGGCCTGAACGTCCTGAACCGCCTTCTGCATAAAATAGTTGAGCTTGACGAGCAGAGGTTTTGCTGCGTCCGGCATAGGGGCCGGCGCAAGGTTATGGAGATCGTGTCCGGTCCGGGCCAGAAACTCCTTTCTCAAACGGGCTTCAAACACCGATGAAGAAAAGCCTTTATCTTCCAGTCGCGGATTGTTGATCGCCGGCTGAGCTCGTCCCAACACCACTCTGCCGCAATCCAAGAGGACCGCCAATAGCCGGGCCGTTTCGCTGACTTCGGCCTTGTCCGCGCTCACCACTCCGGTACTGGCCAGGATTGGAGCGACGGCTGCTTCATTCATCCTCGCCGACACGGCTGCAGAGGGAGCCTTGCCGTTTTGCCCCCCCCGCGCTGAACCGGCCGGGACCTGTTCCATGCCAGTTGGATCCCCTCGCTCCGCACCGACCGAAACCGGTTCTTTGCTGATTTCACCCGCCCGCCCCGAACCGGCCAAACCCGGTTCTTTCCCGGGGCTCGTGGGGGAAGGTGGGTGCGATTGGGCTCTGGGCGTGGCAGAGTCTGAGTGATGCGGCGCGCTTTCTGGTGAGGGACTGTCGGCTTTGCTCCAGGGCATTTCGGAGGCGACGCTCAGATACCCGATCACAGGAAGCGCCAGTGCGAACACGGTTGCGAGCGCGACGGCTTCGCGGGATTTCCACAGCGCCGGTGGACGGCTTGCGCCGATGTCCGCAATGGCAAGCTTGGCAATCTTGCGCGTAATCACAGGCGCACGGTGGCGGAAGCCGGTAATGAGCGCATTGTCGCAAAGAATGTTTAAGCGCCGCGGGATACCATGAGCGGCTTTGACGATCACAGAAAGCGCGGCGGACGAGAAGATGGATTGCTGTTCCCGGCTGGCCTGCTCAAGCCGATGCTGAATGTAGCCTAAGCTTTCAGCATTCGTCAGCGGCAAA
>DATFCE010000322.1:0-2966 GCA_035253365.1 Nitrospiraceae bacterium | reverse complement strand
GTCGGCGCTCTGCTCATGTTCACGTCCGTCACAATGTCAGTCATGTTCCGTGAAGGATATCACCCCGCTCTTATCATCCCTGCCGGGATCCTGCTGGCGACCGTTTGCGGACTGGTCAACGGAATTCTCGCGGTCGCACTGCGAATACCAACAATCATCATCACACTCGGCACATTCAGCATCTTCCGTGGCCTCGGCCTGTTCGTGTCCGGGGGCTCGCCTGTGTCCGGATACGACCAAACGGGTTGGTTTTTCAGCGTCATGGGCTCGCGTTTACTCGGTATCTGGATGAGCGTCTGGGCCATGTTTGCCGTTGCCATCATCGGCTGGTTCCTGTTTAGCCACACCGCATTCGGCCGCCGGGTCCAGGCTATCGGGAGCAATCGCCAAGCTGCGCACTATGCCGGTATCCGGGTCCATCGTTATCGGATCATGGTCATGGGGCTGATGGGGTTCATTGTCGGAATCGCGGCAGTCATGCTGCTCGCCTTTCAGCGTGGCGGCAATCCGGCGAGCGGGCCAGGACAAGAACTATACGTGATCGCCGCGACCATCATTGGCGGAACAGCACTCACTGGAGGTTCGGGTTCGGTCATTGGTGCGGTTGTCGGAGCCATAATTGTCTGGCTGATCCAGAACGGCCTGGTGCTGCTTGGCATCGACACGGCTTGGGCCACAGTTTCGACTGGGTCTGTCATCATCCTTGCCGTCGCACTCGACTACCTGATCAAACGCCGTCCAAGCTAGCCTTTTCGCCCCCATGCCCGTACTGAACGATTGCGCTAGCGAGGAACTGATCGTCACCGGAATGACGGTGATAGGTTTGCCAGAGACCCGTGCCGTTTTCAGGGAGGACCATGCATGACCAGCTGAAGCGCGTAGGAGACGTGAATGAGATGAAAAACACAGAAACGTAGACCAGGAGGATCACGCATGAGACATACATTGATTTCCAAACTTGCCGTCATCGCCACGACGTTGCTGCTTGCGATGCAAATATCGGCCGGTACTATAGCCGCGCAGGATAAGAAGCTCAGGATCGCGTATATTCTGCACGGCCTGAACGACTTCACCCAGACGATCAAGGAAGGCGCCCTGGATGCCGGCGCCGATCTCGGCGTCACAGTCGACGTCTTTGGCGAAGCCGGTTTCGACGTTCCAACCCATATCGCCTTCATGGAATCCGCAATTCAGGCGAAGTATGACGCCATCGCCCTCATCCCCAATGGTGGCGACCCATGGAACACGGTGATCCAGACCGCGACCGAAGCCGGAATCCCTCTTGCCGCTTCCAACAACATTGCTATCGGCTCCAAGCTCGACATGTGGGTGGGCCAGGATGAGTACAAGTCCGGTGTTCTGTTGGGGCAGGAAATTCTCAAACAATTGACTGCCAAGGATGTCAAATCAGGGAAGATCGTGATCGGGTCGTGCTTCCCCGGCAACCCGGTATTGGATGCACGCTCCAAAGGTCTCCACTCTGTTTTGGACCCTGCCGGCTATGCTTTGACCGACGACCGCGACACGAAGCTCGACAACACCGAAAACTACAATATCTGGGATAGTCTTGCGACGGCCAATCCTGATGCAGTTGCCATGGTGGGCCTGTGCTCGCTTGACCCGCCCAATATCGGCCAGGTCAAGGAACGCGGCGGCTACGGGTGGATCGGGGCCGGATATGATCTCGAAACACCGACCCTCGAGGCGATCTCGAAGGGATTCATTGGCGTATCCGCCGGTCAGCAGCCCTATCTGCAGGGATACCTACCGGTTCGTGCATTGGTCGAAGAACTTAAGTCCGGCAAGAATATCCCAGGCTGGCTGGAGGTCCCGACTGATATCGTGACCGGCGCCAACGTCGACGAATTTAAGCCCCGGGAGAGTGATGCCGCCGTTCAGAAGACATTCTATGCTAAGTACATGGCCGAGCACTTTGCCGATCTGGCCAAAGCCGCGCGTCCTTATGACGATCTGAAGCAGCCTCCCAAGTAAGTATAGATATCAAAAAATCTCTCCCTCCCGGGCAGGGAGGGAGAGAGCAAGGCAGATCAATATCGCCAGATGTCATCCGCAACTACCGTCAAGCCAGAAATTATCCGTGTCGAACACATCAGCAAGCGGTTTGGCGGCGTTAATGCGTTGCGCAATGTCTCGGTTGCGATTGCGAAGGGCGAAATCCATGCTCTTGTTGGCGAAAACGGCGCAGGCAAATCAACCCTCATGAAAATCATGGCTGGGATCTACCAGCCCGACAGCGGACAGATATTCCTTCGCAACGAACCCGTCTCGCTCAACTCCCCCCTGCAGGCCCGCCAAGCCGGCGTCAGCATCGTATCCCAGGAACTTGCACTTTTCCCCCATCTGTCGATCACCGCGAACATCTTCGCAAATCGCGAGAAATCGACGGTTGGAATTCTCAACAAGCGCAAGATGAATGAGGAGGCCCGTCAGGTCCTGACGGACATGGGTGTACATCTCGATTCGTCACGGACGGTCGGCTCCCTCGCAGTTGGAGAGCGGCAACTCGTCGAAATCGCCAGGACCTTCCACCAGAAGTCCGACATTATCATAATGGACGAGCCAAATTCTGCCCTGAATGCTTACGAATCTGGCCGGCTTTTCGAAATCCTGCGCGGTCTGCGCGATCGTGGTCTTACCATCATCTACGTCTCGCACCGCCTCGAGGAGGTATTCTCGATTTGCGACCGGATCACTGTCATTCGCGATGGCCAATACCAGGGTACCTGGGCGACCGGCGAAACCACCATTCCCAAGATAATCACCCAGATGGTTGGCCGGCGGATCGAGGAATCGTTCCCTGCCCGCGGTCCATTGCCGGCCGACGCACCAGTCGTCCTTAGCGTCAAGAGCCTTGCCGTCGAGCCTGCCCTGAAGGGTGTGAGTTTCGAACTGCGCGCCGGCGAGATCCTCGGATTTGGCGGGCTTGAAGGCTCCGGTATTGATGA
>DATFCE010000321.1:0-7490 GCA_035253365.1 Nitrospiraceae bacterium | reverse complement strand
CGGGACGGCCGGTTTCGTTGTATTCGGTTTCCGCTCGATTGGCGATCCAACGCAGCGTCCCGTCCGGCCGCACGATGCGGAATTCGTGCACGAACGCCTGCCGCTCGGCGATGGACTGATCGAGGCGACGCCAAAAGATCTGCCGATCATCGGGATGAACGAGCGCCGTGAACGACTCGCGCGTGGGGGTGAATGTTGCCGCATTTACGCCGAAGGCAGAGTACACTTCCGGCGACCACCACAGAAGGTCGTTGACCATGTTCAAGTCATAGGCTCCCATCCGCCCCGCGTTGAGCGCGAGCGCAAGCCGCTCGCCTTCGCGCCGCAACGTCTCGCGCGCCCGCACCTGCGCGGAGATATCCCGGAAGTAGCACACCAGGCCATAGCGCCCGTCGGGCAAGGTGATCCGGTCAAGCCGCCACTCGTAGTACTCGGTGATTCTCCGATCGATGCGGAACTCGGCGCGCTCGGGGGTCACGTAGGGTTCGCCGGTCGCCAACGTATGACGGAAGATTCGCACGATCTCATCCGCGTAGTCTTTTCCCCAGAGGATGTGAATGATTTCGTCGAAGTCCCGGCCGATGACCCCGCCCGGAATGTCGCCGAACACGGGCCGCGCCACGGGGTTCACCTGTGCAATGCGAAAATCGGCGTCCACCAGATAGACGCCGAGCGGCGCCTGGTTCAGCAGCGTCTCGAATTGCTCGGCACGGTTGCGCAGCGCCTGTTCGCTCTGCGACCGTTCGATGAAGTCGGCCGCCATCCTCGCCAGCAGATCGAGATAGCGCAGATCCTGTTCAGAGGGCCGGTGGGGAACGGGAAAGTGATTGTTGAGGAGACCCAGCAGCCGGCCATCGAGGCTCATCAACGGCGTGGATTGAATCGCGCGGATGCCGTCTTCGAGAATGACCTCCAAATCTTCCGTCCCTTGAAGCGCCGGCTCTGCCGCGATGTCTTCCCAAATCATGCGCTGAATTTTGAGGGCGGCCACATCGCAGACGGCCGCCGAGCCTTGTGCTTTGAACTGCCGAAGGAACCGTTCACCGAACCCCTGGTGCACGACAATGCGCAGGCGGCGCTCGCCTGCCTCGTACAATTGAATGTTGCCTTTGTCGGTGCCGGTCAGATTGGCTGCGGCCGCCAGGATTTCAGCGAGCCGCGCGTTGAGATCGTCCGAGTTCACGAGACGCATTCTGACCTGCTGCAGACGCGTGAGCGTGTTCACATCGGCTGCCAGGCGGCTATTGAGCGCCGCGAGTTGCGCTTGACTGTCGTGCAACGCCTGCTCGGCCTGTTTGCGCTCGATCAGATCGGCCGCCTGCCGCGCCAGCAGATCCAGCAGGTGCAATTCACGCTCGCTTGGCCGGCGCGGCGTACGGTAATGCGTCGAGAACATACCGAGCACACGGCCCGAGCGGCTGACCAGCGGCGTCGATTGAACAGCCCGGGCATTGGCGGCCCGCATCACGTCGAGCGCCGGCGTGCCGGCGAAGACGGGACTGTTCATTACGTCCTCGATGATGATCCGCCCGCCGCGTTGCAACGCGGTGCCGCAGGCCGCCATACCGTCGTGTACCGAATTGAAGAATTCAAGGAACGGCGCTTCAAAGCCGTAATGTGCCGCGATGTGCAACGCGCCGCCTTCCAGTAGCTGGATGTTGCCCATATCGGCGCCCGTGATCTCAATGGCCGCGTTCAGAATCTGCTGCAGGAGACTCGCAAAGTCATCCGCCTGAACCAGCGCCGTACTCACCTGCTGCATCCGTGTCATGGCGGCAAGGTCCGAGGTCAACCGGACATTGAGCGCCTTGATCGCTTCCTCGGCGTGCCGCCGCTCAATGAGATCGGCGGCCTGACGGGCCAGAATATCGAGGAGGCGGAAATCGCGCTCCGATGGCTGGTGCGGATTGCGCCAGTGCGTGGAGATCATGCCCACGGTCTTGCCGCTGCGCGCGTAGAGCGGCGTGGTCTGCACGGCATGGATCCCCGTCTTGAGATACGTGGCCAGGTCATGCGTACCGGTCATGAAGTCGCAGCGCTCGACATCCGGGGCGATGACTCGCTGGCCGGTGCGCAAAGCCAGACCACAGGTCGATGCCGAATCGGCGCTTACCCATTCCCAGAATTTCGCGGCCTCCGGATCGAACCCGCGGAACGCCAGCAAGCGGAGCTCCCCGCCGCTCCCTCGCTCGGGGTAAACCATCTGAAGGCTTCCGTATTCCGAGCGCATGGTGGTGACCGCCGCATCCAGGATCGTCTCGTATAAGGCTTCGGGGCTGTCTTCGTCGGCCAACTGCGCGCTGATCTGCTGCAAAAGCTTCGTGTCGGCCAGTTCGGCCTCCAGGCGCGCCGCGGTCCGATCGCGTTCGATGACGATGCTGGCGACATGGGCGCCGAACTCCGCCAGTCGCAATTCCCATTCATTCGGCGGCCGCGCTTCGCTCAAACACAGAAGGAACGAGGCGATCGCCTCACCGTCGGGCCGAAAGACCGGGGTGGAATGGCAGGCCAGAATGCCGTGCGCCATACACATGTCGCGCCATGACCGCGACCAGTGATCGCTGTGCGCGATGTCCAGACAGGTCACCGGTTGCCCCGTATGGATCGCCGTGCCGCACGTGCCGATCGGCATCTCGTTGATGGGCGCGCCCCGAATGGCGTCGCCGAAGGCGGGCGATAGATGGACGGCAAAACTGTCGGCCATGGCGGTACGCTCAGGATTGGCCATCAGCACGCAGGCGCGTGCGGTCGGATGCAGGCGGGACACCGAATCGGTCAGCGCGTCGAGACACGCCTTCAACGGGCGACCCGTCGCAATGAGCTCAAGCAGGTGCTGCTGCTCGGCAAGCAACTGCTCTGTCCGTTTGCGATCGGTGATATCCAGCACCACGGCCACGGCCGCCTGCAAGCCATCCGACGCATCGCGCACGCCGCCGACGTGATTATTGACCCAGACGACCGACCCGTCTTTGCGCATGTACCGTTTCTCGATCGCGAAATCCGGGCCGCCGCTGACCAGGCGGTGAAACTGGTCCAGATTGCGCGGCAGATCATCGGGATGGGTGATGTCTTGCATTTTCATGCCGAGCAAGTCGGTTTCGGAGTAGTCCACGATCTCGCAATACCGTGGATTGACAAGCACAAAGCGGCCGGTGGCGTCGGTCTGCGCGACCCCGGCCGTGGCCTGGCTCACAATGGCGCGGAACCGGGCCTCGCTCTTGCGTAGCGCCTCTGCATGCTCTTGCTGTTGTTCAAGCGATGTTTTCAACTCTCGGTTGGTCTGTTCCAACTCGGCCGTCCGTTCCTGGACGGTCCGCTCCAACATCTGATTCTGTTCTTCGACGGTTCGGCTGAGCTGGCGTAATTGGATCGCGCGCTTGAGCCAGGCGATGAAATAATCCCGATCGATGGGTTTTTGAATGAAAGCATAGGCGCCCGCTTTCAACGCTTGCGCGCCGAAACCATGATCGCCGTGGCCGGTGACGAGCAAGGTCGGCGTAGCCGGACGCAAGGTCTGCACGCGCTCCATCAGCGCCAGTCCATCCATGCCCGGCATTTTGATGTCGCTGACGATCGCGTCGTAGTCGATGACCGCAATCCGGTCCAGGGCCGACTCGGCTGAGTCGCGCGTCTCCACCGCAACCTGCTTCAGGCGCAACTCCACCGTATCGGAGATGGCATGCAGCATGGACGGATCATCATCAACGATGAGAATGCGCGCGGATATAATGGATGGATTCAAGTCGTCTGCCATGGCCGTCTCGGACGCAGGAATCACCCCGGTCTACCGCACATCAATAGATCAACCCCCTCATCCCATCAGGCCAGCGTTCATTCATAACTGTTTGTCAAAGAGAACGGCGTTGAACGACGCATAGGAACCATATTGTATTATTGATTGACATCTGTGATTTGGCGATTTTGCCGGATCAGATCATTGATATTTTGATCCGCATCAGATCAACCAGTCCTTTTAGCCCAGCCTGCGACACGCGTTCAATGCCCACGGCGAAACCAACGGCGGGTGTCTTGGGTCCCTCTAGTAATGCCCTAAGTTTTCTTCACTATGGCGACTTCCATGCGGCTCTTCAGGGTAGCGATTGTAGGGGCGTGAGTATGTAGGATTGAAGCTTACGTACTATATACCAGCGTCACCGTCATGCCTGCCCCCGCAGAGCGACACGAGGGCAAGCGACAGTCTGGATCCCGTCTTTGCCGGAATGACGAACCCGGCTACCATGCCGTGCGGGATACCATGCGGCATGCGCAGCCAACGTCAAAACGTCTTGTATTCCAGCCACTTTCCGTTCATTGTGATTTTGCAGCGTGCCTCGCCTTGGCTGCCGGTGACCCGCTCCATGTCGATCGTAAAGTCGATCGCGCTCATGATACCGTCCCCGAACATCTCATTGGCCATCTCGCGCAAGGCGTCGCCGTACACCCCGACGATTTCCAGCAGGCGATACTTGAACGGGTCGGCCATATTGGGAAAGTCGGACCGCACGGGAAATTTCGTGAGCGCGCGGATCGATTCGGCATCCAAATCAAGCGCGCGTCCCACCTTGCCCGCCTCGTCTTCCGTCAACCGATGATTCCCTTGTAACGCCGCCGCGACAAAGGTCGGATTCTTGCCGATCGATTTAGCCAAATCCGCGATCGTGACCTTCTTCTCTCTCCGCTTCGCTTTCACAATGTCCCGCACGGCCTTCCTCTCCATGTTTCCTCCTTGTGAAGATACCCCAAGTTTAGAATCGCACTACCATCGGCGCATGGTCTGCCGATGCCGTTGGCCCCAGTTCACCGTCTCCGGCTCCATGCGAGGCATGACGAACCAAAAAATGAATCACGTGGTTTCGTATTTTGTAATAATGCGGATGGTCGATGATCGTCGCCCGGGAGCGTGGCCGGGGAATGGTCACGTCGACGATTTCTGCGATGCGCGCGGACGGCCCGTTGGTCATCAACATGATGCGATCCGACAATAAAATCGCCTCGTCCACATCGTGCGTCACCATGAAGACCGTATTGCGGGTGGCATTCCACATCTGCACCAGTTCTTCCTGAATCACGCCCCGCGTCAGCGCGTCGATCTGGGCGAAGGGTTCATCCAATAAGAGCACCTTCGGCTCGATGGAGAATGCGCGGGCCAACCCCACCCGTTGTTTCATACCGCCCGACAGGGCGTTCGGCCGCTTGCTTTCCGCGCCCTTGAGTCCGACGAGGTCAATGTACTTGTGCACGTGCGCGGCGATGCGTTCACGATCCCAGTCCGGGTAGGCGGCCTTGACCGCCAGCCGGATATTTTCAAACACGGTCATCCAGGGCATCAATGAGAAATTTTGAAAGACGACCATCCGATCCAATCCGGGTCCCGACACCTCTCGTCCCCCGAGCAACACGCCGCCTTCCGACATTGTTTCCAATCCGGCAATGATGTTCAGCAACGTGCTCTTTCCGCAGCCGGAGTGGCCGATCGTGGAGACAAACTCTCCTTTCTCAATCTTCAACGTCACGTCCTTGAAGATGCAGACCGCCCCGTTTCCCACCGGGTTCGCGAAATATTTGCTGACGTGATCCACTTCTAAAAATGCCATGATTGCCTCTGAGTTTTTAGCTCTAAGTTTTGAGTTTTTAGTTTTCCGTCAACTAAGAACTCAAAATTCAAAACTCAACACTCGCTTACTCCTGGTACGTCACCAATCCGGCCAGCTTGTTGAACCCCGAATCCAAAATGACGCCGACCACCCCGACCACCAAAATCGCGAAGATCACGCCTGAGATATCCAGGTTGTTCCATTCGATCCAGCTCAGATAGCCGACGCCCAACTCGCCCAACAACATTTCCGCCGGCACCACCGCGACGAGCGCGCTGCCGAATGAGATGCGCAGGCCGTTAACGATGGTCGGCGCGGCGCCCGGCAAAATGACCTTGTACAGCCGCTTGAACCAGGACAACTGAAGAATGGCTGCGACGTGCAGATAATCTTTCCGTAAAGAGTTGACCCCGAAGGCGGTCGTTGCCAAGGTCGGCCACACGGCCGCCATGAACACGACCAGCACGGCGGTCCATTTTGGATCCTTCACGGTATAGAGCAGCAGCGGCATCCAGGCGAGCGGAGAAATCGGCTTTAAAATTTGGATGAACGGATTGATGGCCTTGAAGAGGACCTTGTTGAGTCCCAGGAAAATGCCGAGCAGAATGGCGACGACCGAGGCGGCCAAAAAGCCGACGGCAAATCGCGAGACTGTATAGAAAACAAGATAGGCGATGCCGTGATCATTGGTGCCTTTTTTCACAAACGCCTCGCTCAGCTCGGTTTTCGCTTTGTCCAGCACGGCGAGCGGGCCGGGTACGCCTTTGACCTTTTCTTTTTCGGGGTTCCACACGTAGCGTCCCTCGTCGGTTTTGATGATATCGCCGTTAAACTCCATCAATTGGAGCTGCTCCTCCGTCATCCCCTTCGGATCAAACGCCGCCCGCAGCGTAAAGAGATGCCAGGCGAGCAGAAAGATCACCAGGATAAACACCGAGATCATCCAGGCGTTGGTCTTCGTCGGTCCCATGGCCCTCCGGAAGTAAAAAGTTAAACGTAAAAAGGCAAAAGTTAATAAATTATTTCAGACTCTTCAGATTAACTTTTTACTTTTGCCTTTTGCCTTTTTACTTGGTTCACATGCTGTGGATCTTGAAACCTTTCACGTACGCCTCCGGCTGATCCGGATCGAAGACCTTGCCCATGATGGTGTGCTTCGTCGACGTGGCAGTATGGGTCGGATAGCCCAGTTCCTTGGCAATCCGATCACAGCCCGAGGCGAGATAGACCTGCTCCGCGATGGATTTGTAATTGACGTCACCCTTGAGATGCCCCCAGCGTTTCATCTGCGTCAAAATCCAGATCGCCATCGAATGCCAGGGATAGGGATCGAAATCAATTCGGTCCGGCGCCTTCTGAATGCCGCCCAACCCGTCGGCATACGTGCCGGTCAGGACTTGTTCCAGCACGGTCACCGGCTGGTTGAGATAATTGGCCGGCGCGATCGCCGCCGCGATCTCCTTTCGGTGCGACGGTTCGGACGCGTAATGCGTCGCCTCCACGATCGCGCGCCACAGAGCGCCGAACGTGTTCGGGTATTGCGTGGCGAATTCTTTGGTGACGGTAAAGGCGCAGCAGGGATGGCGATCCCACAGGCCTTTTGAGAGTTTGTAGATGAAGCCCGCATTCTCATAGACGGCGCGTTGGTTGAACGGATCGGGGCCAAGATAGCCGTCGACGTTGCCCGCCTTGAGATTCGCCACCATCTCAGGCGGCGGCACGATGCGAATCTGCACGTCCTTGTCCGGATGTACGCCGCCCTCGGCCAGAAAATATCGCAACAGATAATTGTGCATCGAAAAATCGAACGGCACGCAAAACCGGAAGCCTTTCATGTCCGCCGCTGTCTTCACGCCCTTGTGCTTGTTGTGCAAGGTGATGGCCTGACCGTTGATA
>DATFCE010000320.1:0-6699 GCA_035253365.1 Nitrospiraceae bacterium | reverse complement strand
GCCAGCGCCAGATTGTAATGCGCTTCGGCTGATTGTGGATCGGCTTTGGCCGCTTCCATAAAGTGTTTCTTCGCCACATCCCAATGGCCTTGGTTGTAATGCTCGATTCCTTCCGTGTTATGCGATTCGGCTTTCGATCCCGCGGCGGTCTTCAGCGCCGGTGCCGCTTTCATATCCTTATTCATATCCGCCGACGCGGTCCCTGCCACCAGCGCCGCGCACAACACGAAGACCGATCCTACGATCCACTTTCTCATGATGCCCTCCTTGGTGAAGTGTTGGGGTGATACGTCCTTAGCCCATCATACTCGATCTAGAGTACGGATGGAGCCCGCCATTGGATGCACGATCAACCCTTGCGGGCCGCATCCAGGACTTCGCGCACTTTGAGCACCAGCGCGTCGGGTGCGAACGGCTTCTGGAGAAATGCAGTGGCGTCCGATGCCCCGTGGTGAACGATGGCGTCATCGGTGTAACCGGACATGTACAATACTTTTAGACTGGGCCGGTCCGCCGTCAAGCGCTTCGCCACGTCACTGCCGCTCATCTGCGGCATGACGACGTCGGTGATCAAGAGATGGATCTGTCCGAGATACTGAGCGCCCGTGATTAAGGCTTCAAGACCGTGCCGCGCTTCCAGGACGGTATAGCCTTGCCGGGCCAGCGTATCGCGCACCAGCGCCCGAATCGCCGGCTCGTCCTCGACCACCAACAAGGTTTCCGTCCCGAGCGGCGGCATCCTCCCGTGATACACCGGCTCTTCCGCGATCGGGGCGCCATGTTCTACTCGCGGCAAATATATAGTGATCGTTGTCCCGAGCCCCGCTTCGCTGTCGACGAAAACCTCTCCGTCCGCCTGTTTGACGATGCCATAGACCATGGATAAACCCAGTCCGGTGCCCTTTCCCGGCTCCTTCGTGGTGAAGAACGGCTCCCAAATATGAGACTGCGTGTACTCGTCCATGCCGCATCCGGTGTCGGTGACCATGAGCCGGACGTACGGACCTGGCGCAACGTTGGCATGTCGTCGTGACGGCGTTTCGGTGACGTCCACATTGTCGGCTTCAATGGTGAGGTGGCCGCCTTTCGGCATCGCGTCTCGGGCATTGATCGCTAAATTGAGAATCACCTGCTCAATCTGGCCGGGATCCATAGAAATCATGCCCACATTCGACGCGAGCGCGACCGAAAGGTTGACGTCTTCCCCGATGACGCGTATCAGCATTTTTTCCAAATTTTTGACGACGACGTTCAGGTCGAGCAGTTTCGGCTGCACCACCTGCCGCCGGCTAAACGCCAGGAGTTGGCCCGTCAACCCCGCCGCGCGGTTTCCAGCTTGCCTGATTTCTTCGATATCCTCGCGAATCGGATCGCCCGGCGTAAGACGATTTAAGACCACTTGCCCATAACCCATGATGACGGTGAGGAGATTATTGAAGTCGTGCGCGATGCCGCCCGCCAGCCGGCCAATGGCTTCCATTTTTTGGGACTGGCGGAGTCGTTCTTCCAACTCCCGACGCTCGATCAGATGTCCGACCTGGCTGCCGATCGCCGCGATCAACGCCATGACGTGGTCATCGGGCTGGCGGATGTCCCGACTAAAGAATTCGAGGACGCCTTGCACTTCGCCTCCGAGCAGAATGGGAAAGGCCGACGCGCCATGCAGTCCGATCTCCGAGGCAAACGGCACCCGCGGGAAGTTATCGTCTTGAAGAATATCGGCAATCCAAGCCGGCTCGCCGCTTTTCCACACTCGGCCGGGTAATCCTACCCCGGGCGTAAAGGTCCGTTGCCGGCTGGCGGCTTCAAACCCGGAGTCCTGTACTTTTGCGGACGCCCAACTCTCGAGGCATCGCAGCACATGCGTGTGGCGATCGACGTACCAGAGAATGCCCAGGTCCCACCCCAACGGTTCGCACACCGCCTCTAAAATGACCGGGGCGGCTTCTTTCAAGCTGGTGGCGTCCGCCAATACCCGCGTCGCCGCATGTTGAACCCGCAATCGCTGTTCGGCTCTCTTTAAATTCGTAACATCACGAACGAAGGCGCTGAAGGTAAAGGTCGAGCCGACGCGGGCCGACGCGATCGCCAAGTCAATCGGGAATTCGTGGCCGTCCCGATGACAGGCCGTAATCTCAAATCGCTTGTTCAACATCGGGCCTTCCCCCGTGTCGAGAAAACGCCGCAACCCACGTTGGTGCCCGTCTCGATGCTGGGGCGGAATGATCGTGGTCGTCAAGGGCCGTCCGATCACCTCCCGGCGGGACCAGCCGAACATGGTTTCGGCCTGAGGGTTCCACTCCGTGATCAATCCATTGGCATCAATCCCGATGACGGCGTCCAACGCCGTTTCGATGATCATCCGAGTTCGTTCTTCACTCTCCCGGTGCGCCGCCTCCGCCGCACGGGCTCGCGCGCTCTCTTGCTGAGTCTGCACCCATTCGATTCTCAGCCGGCGGATCGCCCAGAACAGCACGGCAAACATCGGCCCCCAGATCACGGCGCCCGCGAGGCCGAGATTGCGTAACACCGTCCGAACCGGCCCCAGAATGTCGGCTCGGTCCCGGCGTACCAACACGGTCCATTGAAAGCCTTTGAACTCGCCGTAGCCATGGGTTTGCGCATAGCCGCTCACGACGGGCACGTGCCGACGCAGATGTTCTTCTTCCACGTAGCCGGCATCGGGGGATTCGCTCCGCAGAGCAGAGGAGAGCGACAGACGCTTTAAGTTGACGTTGCCCTTGTGCCAGAGATCCGAATCAATGAACAGGTTCCCATTGTGTCTCATGAATTGATATTCGATCTTGCCAAGAAAGGCATCGCGCGTTTCGATCGCGTGAATCGTTTGGGTCAGAACCTCCTCCAACATGGGGATCCCGACGCGGGTCGTCACCACGCCGAGGAACTGGCCGGCGGCGTTGTAGATCGGCGCCGTAAACGCCACCGCTTCCACTCCTTTGACGGCTTCGTAAAGGGCCACGTCGCCGACATGGACGCTTCGCGTATCCCGGGCTGCTTGAAACCAGTCCTGTTCGCTTCGGTCCTTTCCCAGCGTTCCGGTGTCCGTCGCCGCGATGATGCGACCGGTGGCATCAGTCACACCGAGCCACATGTAAATCGGGGCGTATGCCTGCTTCATCCAATTGAGATATTCCGTCAGATACGGCGGATTAGGCATGTGCACGGCAAATGTTCTGGACATCATGAGCACATCGCCGTGCCGTTCGAAGAGCAGACGATCGAGCTTGTCGGCAATCTCCGCGGCGGCAAGGGTCAGATTCTGCCCGCTGGCCGCGACAAGGCGATGTTCAACGTAATGGAGAACGAGGCCCCCGATCACCAGCGCGACGATGGTCATCCCGATGATGAGAACCGGCAGCCAAAAGTAAGGTTGTCGCCCGGCTTGAAACGGGCGAGTGAACAGGGAGGCTCGCTGAGGCGTCAGAGGCATTCATCCTACGCAGGTGTACGTGCAGTGCCGACGGGTCGAATAGTACCCCGCCTTCGATGATGGGTCAATGTCTTTTACGGAAGCGATGGACCGCAGTCCGGCTCAGTCGCGATGAAACTTGGAACCAATCGCACGGGCCGATAGCCTTCTTTCGAGGCGCGCAATCCCGGCAGGCCCGAATCATCCATCGTGTTGATGAATGGATATCCGCGCGCGGCGGCTTCTCGGCACAATTCCCGAAACATGAACTGCGCCAATCCCGGGACGGTTCGATCCGCTATCTCAAGGAGCACAGAGAACACTGAGGCGGAGCGTGCATACCCAAAGGTGTATCCGTGAATCACGCCTTTGATCCGGACGACGCGTCCGACCAAGCCGAGCGCATCGCAGGCTGCCAGCACTTCCTCGTGGGCGAGTGCGGCGTCCCGAACCATCTGCCGTGCCATATCGTCTACATGTCGGGCTTCCTGCTGACCGGCCCATACCCGATACAGCGCCTCGCAGGCCGCACGATCCGTATCCTGATAGGGCTGATATTCAACCTGGTGTATCCGCGCGAGCCGATTGCAAGCGGCGCGTTGGGACTTATATCGATCGCCGGCCAATGCGGCGAGATCCGAAGCCCGATAGAGATAATCCGGATCTTTCGGAGACAGGTGATACCCCAGGCTCGACAGCATCGGCACAAGAGATTCCGGGACATTTTCAACCCGGGACACTGCTGAATCGCCGTTGCACTCACGCATGAAATCAAATGCCCGCGCGAGAGGTTCTTCCGGCGCCCCAGGCCCCAGCGGAGGAAGCGGCATATAGATGCCGTCTTCATATTGGGCGAACAAGCACCAATGGGCGCCGAAATGTCGCCATCCATAGTGGAAGTGTCGCCGCCAGATATAATGCGCGGCGAAGCCGTAGTGGGACAGCGGCGTGTCGATCGCGGCCATGGCCCGGGCGAAGCGCGGTTGGTCCGACAATGTCAACGGGCGCAGAAAAGGGGCAAGGGGCAAGCGGCAAGGGGCAAGAGCTTGGCGAATATTTATCCGGTCGGTGAGTTTCGGCAGCGGCCGCAGAATGACGACATCATCTTGAAAAGGCCCGATTAGGTGCGGGTGGGCGGCAAGTTGTTCCATGGCATCATTCTGCTGGATGAGGGCGGCCATCCGGTCGGCATAGGCTTCAAGCGAGGTCTCTTCCCCCTCGCCCTGTGCTTCTCGCCCCTCGCCTGTCCGTAAGAATGGGCACTTGCTATCCCATCCAAGGACGACATGAGTATGATCCGCTGCCCACATGACAGCCAGCGGATAAATTTGGCAGTCCAATGGACGAACGTCGTAGATTTGGCATTGCGTGGTCACGGGATCGAAAGCGGGACAGACGTATCCTTCGCCGGCAGGATTGGGCACCAGGCTAATTTGGCTGCCGGCCGGATCGGGAAATTGTGCCGGCGAGATGCCATGTTTCACTGCCTGTCGAATTTCTTGGTCCGTAAAATACGGCCGAAGGAAGCTGTCCGCTTCGGGAAAACGGCAACACACATCGCAGCGCCGGCACGCCGCGCCGGGCACGTACTGAGGCACCTTACTAATCTGGATGAGCTGGAGGGTTGATGAAAAGTCCGGTGTCATGCCGGAGATCATACCTGCGAGGTGCATGTCGCGCAAGAAATCCCTCCACTTGTATCAACGCAAAGGCCATGTTACGATCTGCCCATCTGCAGCCCAGTGCACGAGTGACCACCAGGAGCGAACCAATCCAGTGAGCCAGCGCGTGATGTATGAGAAACGGCCGTGGCGGGTGCCGCGGTCGGAAGGACTCGGATTGGTCGGTTTCAGGGTGTAAGGGGATACGTTGGCACTCGCGCACGATCTGTCCAGCCGCGAATTGCAAGAAACGGCCGGTCGCCGGTGTGCGTTCATCCGGGAGGCGCTGATTCGAGATGGCCTCCATGATGCCACATCCGAGCGTGCAGATGGCGATCCGGCCGCACTGACGACCCGGTGGCGCATTGCACCGTCCTGTTTCCTGATCTCCCCATCGGAATTGGCGTTCTTTCGGACGTTAGGTTCACATCTTCTCGCCTTTTACCGAGCGCTCAACCGACTCTATCATGACAGTGTCCACGGCTCGCAGCCGGCATGGGTGTCCGAGTGTCTGGATCAAGGTAAACCGGAATCCTTGGTTGCCTATAGCCGGATGAAGCGCTTTCGGGATTTGCTTCCCGGCATCATCCGGCCCGATATTATTCCGGTCGAGAACGGGATGATCATGACCGAGCTGGACTCCGTTCCGGGCGGGATCGGCCTTCTGGGCAGTCTCTCGAAGATCTATCACGAGATGGAAGGTGAGACGCGAAAGACGGAGGTTATCGGAGGCCCGCACGGCATGGTTTCGGGGTTTGCCGCGATGATACGGCACCGCATTGACGACCGTTCGGGGTGTCTCGCCATCGTCGTCTCCGAGGAGGCCAAAGACTATCGACCCGAAATGATATGGCTGGCGGCTCGCCTGCGGGCGGAGGGACTCGAAAGCTACTGTGTGGGGCCGCGCGAGATCCGTTTTACCGAAGAGGCGCTCATGATCTCCGGCGATAGGGGGGATGGGGATCGACTGGTGTCCGCACTGTACCGATTTTTTGAATTGTTCGATCTGAAGAACGTGCCGAAGTCCGAGCTCATCATGTACAGCGCTAAGAAGGACCAGGTGGTTGTCACACCGCCCTTCAAGCCGGCGTTGGAGGAGAAATCGGCGTTCGCCTTATTTCATCATCCGATTCTGCGCCCTTTCTGGCAACGAGAATTAGGCGACGACACATGGCAGGCGCTGAATGCGATTATTCCGCGAACGTGGGTTCTCGATCCCCGCCCGCTTCCTCCGGCCGCCGTCATTCCGAATTTGCAGATCGGGGATCGAGCCATCGCCGATTGGCGCGATCTCGCCGAGGCGTCGCAAAAAGACCGTCGTTACGTCATCAAGCCGTCCGGATTTTCGGAACTCGCCTGGGGCAGTCGGGGCGTCTCGGTGGGGCATGACCTGCCGCAACCCAAATGGGCCGAGCGCCTGGAGTCCGCGCTGAATGCGTTCCCCGCCACCCCGCATGTTTTGCAGGAGTTTCACAAGGGCCGGCAGTTCAATCTTTCGTATTACGATCCCCAGACGGATGCCGTCGTGCCGATGGCCGGGCGGGCGCGGTTGCCTCCCTACTACTTCGTCACCGGCAATCGGGCCGAGCTCGCCGGGATTCTGGCGAC
>DATFCE010000319.1:0-8859 GCA_035253365.1 Nitrospiraceae bacterium | reverse complement strand
GGCCTCGAACAAATGCCCGTTCAGGATGACGTCTGCATCGATGCTTTCAATTCCTGAATAGCCCTCGCGACGTCTCCCTCGGTCGATCCGAACCGGTCTCCCATCACTTTGATGGCCTGATTAATCGCTTTCGTCATTTTTGTGATTTTCTCTTCCGGCGTCATGACACATCTCCTTCTCAACTCGGATCGTTTCGGGTTATGCCGTTCGTCTCACATCAGTCGCGTACGATTCGCCTTCCACGAGGCTTGTTCTTATGGCAATGCCGATGAGGCCGCCTCCGAGCGAGGCTCCCAACGACAACAGGGACAACAGGAACAGCCACCACGCCGCAGATCCCAGCCGATCTATCGCTGTATTGCCGATATCCACCGAGCGTTCTTTGGCGGTGTTTGCGGCGTCTTTGATCGGTGCGATCGCGCTGATCAGTGATTGAACCGTGTCCTGTGCTTGGGTTTTCGACATCCCGAACTTGTTCACCATGATGTTGACGGCGGCCTCTCGATCCAGCGCCGCGAGCTTCTCTCGGATTTCCGCCACGGCAGAATCGGTGACGGCATTCAACGGCTGTCCGCTCTGCGCGGTGTCGGTAACTTTGCCCGCGTCTTTTTTAATCTCGCTCGGCTGCAACTCGGGCTTCCCGGTGGCTTTGAGAACCGATTCGATCTGCTGACGCAGATCGCCGGCGGAGATGTTCGGTCCCGCGTTCGTCGATTTTGACGCCGCCGCAGAGACCGCCGTGCCGACGCCCTGGCCCAGCATCTGAATGCCTGAGCCGAATGCATTGAACAGCCCACCGATCATGAACGACATCGCCGTCGTCGCCAGCCAGCCGAAGACCAACCAGTTCATGCCCCACACGACCGCACCATGAAACAGTCCATCCGATCGAAGCGTGGTCCCGGACAACCGTGCCGTGACATACCCGCCGACGAACGCTGAGATCAGCATCGAGATGCCGGTCCAAATTCCCGTGCTGAGCGGAATTCCGCCGGCCGGTTGCGCTTCTCTGAGATCGATGGACCAGGCGCCAATGGCAAACCCTAATAGGGTGAGCATCATCTGCACCGCGATACCGACGACAAGCCCGGCAAAGACCGCCGCCCACTTGACTCGCGTTCCGCCTACCGACCATTGCTGCAACGTGCGTTGAACTTCCATGTCCTACCTCCGTTTGTCTCCACTTTTGGTGAATCAAGCCTTGTGTGAACGTGATCGCAAGGGATGTTGGGGCACGATGCCCATCCCTGCAATGCTCATGTCAGAAGCAGCGCGAATAAGCACAGATCGGCTGAAGCGCGCTTCGCTCCTTCTGAAAAACGACGGATTCCTCCGTCCTGCCCTCTGATCATCGGATCAGAGTCTCAAGTCGATGCCGTGATGGCACGGAATGACGACACTCTGGCGTAGAAGCAGCGGAGACTGGGGAATCGGTCGCGCGGTGAAAAATCAGAAGGCGCGAAAGACAGGACAGCCAGCGGGGCTTAACACGTCATGGGTGGATGCTACGCGCACGCGGGAGCTAAGTCAAACGATATTATGGCGACACGCGATCTGCATACGGTTCTTGGCCATGATGTCACGCCTCTCCTCTGGTACCCCTCTCCTCTGGTCGTAATGACGAATCCCATTGCGGCCCTTCTCGGCCTCTCCATTCGCTTGTTTTCTGACGTGGATACTGCCGGATGACACGCACGGAGCGCCGTGAACGGAGGCCCACGATCAGCGCCAAACCGGCACCAAATAGACCCCCTAGGACGAGCAACGCTGTCACAGGATCCGCTTGGGATTTCATCGACCACGTTTGGCCTCAGGCGCATGCATCATGGCATCCTTTTCAATGATCATGGGAGTTCACTCTTCTTGAGGTGCGGAGGATCGGTGCAAGGCCGTCGCGAATCCAAGCAGCGACAAGGTAAAGATCAACCACTTGGACGGATCGAAATTGTACCACCGGGGTCCATTGCGATAGTCGCGCTGATACATATGGTGATAGTTGTGATATCCCTCGCCAAAAGTAAAAAAAGACACCCACCAGCTATTCCGGCTGGAATCGGTTGTGCCGTGCGGCTGACTTCCCCAGAGATGGCAAATGGAATTGATGCAAAACGTGGAATTGAGCACCCAGAACGTCCGACCCACCCCGGCCAACAAGAAACACCCCACTCCGCCCATCCAGCCATTTGTGAGCAAGCCCACCACAAAAGGCAGCACCAGTCCTGACAGCACAATGGGCACGTAGAAACGGTGCTGCCACATGACGACTTGGTCCTGTTGCAGGCGGGACGCATATTTGGCGTCCCCGTGGGGGTCCTTATAAAAGATCCAGCCGCAGTGGCTATACCAGAACCCGAGCCTGGCATTATATGGGTCTTCCTCTTCATCACAGCGCGCGTGATGGCGGACATGATCAGCGGCCCATTTGAGAGCGGAGTTTTCCAGGGCCCATCCGCCGGCGATCAGCAGTCCCGCTTTGACCCACTTCGGGCACATGAAGCTTCGATGCGCCGCGAGACGATGATACCCCACCGTAATGCCAAGCCCGGTGACGACATACAACACACCGAACATGACCCAATCCACCACGGTGTAGTCGTAGACATAAGCAAAAGCGGGAACCCCGATCAACGCAATTAGGGAGATCAGACCAAAGAGAAACGATGCGCCATAACTCACGGAACGCATCAATGGCTCATGAAGCGAAGCGGATGTTGTCATAGTGTCCCTTTATCAACTGTTCGCTAGCTACGAATGACCCCATCAGAGCATCGAAACCGCTCTGGTCGGACTCATCACCACTACGCCATGACGGCTGTCGTGCAAGGGCACCATGGACCTACGTCCGACGTACCCGATTCGGACGCTCTCCATTGAGATCTTTTCGCAGCTCGTGACTGTTGCTTCATGCTAGCCTGCAGGACAAAGAAAAACTGGTCACAATTGACCAGTTTGAAGAAACAATAAGGACGCGATGATGTTTTGGTATGCCCGCCTAAAAACCCGTGCCGACGCCGGTGGAACGGCCTATCTGAGGCTCTCGACCCAAACAACGGTCACGGCGCTTATCTTCGTTCACGCATTATGCCTATGCCAGCACGAAGGCTGATCAACATTGCTATGGCCCGACTTCTCTCACGGATTCACAAAGAACGTCCATACCACTATACCGAGAATGCCGAGAATCCCGACGACCAATAGTCCGATCGAGACGACGCCTCTGTCACCCCGTACGCTCATGTCTTCTCCTCGCATTTCAAGCCTCACATTTGACATCGGCATGTTTCGCTGGAATGTTGACGCGGGCTCTCACCCGGCCAGCCGACCGGCTGCATGGAATGACAAGGCCGGAAACCCCATGAAGAGCGTCAGTATGGCGACACCCGACACCGCAAGCCAAAAGATGATCACCCACAGAGGGACTGTCACAGTCCGCGCTTGAAATAGATCAGGCATTATATTGCACCTTTTTTTTGACCGAGGATGGATCAGAAACACATTCCTCGGAGCTGGGGACGTCCGTGATGCTGTTCGCTTTCTCAAGGCAGAGGCCATACCGAGGACGAGCGCGGCTACGCGTCGCCCCCTGTTGGCCATCTCGATTGGCGAGAATGCCAGGATCGAGGACTTCGCCACAGAGCAGGCAGTGCCAGCCTGGTAAGGCCTCAAAGCTGATGGAGCCTTTCCGATCTTCCAGCCTGGTGGCCACCATCAACCCATGACAACGCGGGCACGGCATGATCACCTCCGGAATCCAAATCAGCCTAATAAGACACTTTGATGTCGTTTGGTGTCACACGACACGAGGGTTTGGGTTTTATAGCAGCGCTGAGCGATAGCTCGAGCGTATAGTCTCCATTGCCGTGTGACTGAACCCGTATCTGCCCGGTTCGGCTCATGCGATCGACCTCCAGAAAGACTTGATTCTACGTGAGGTCCGGCAAGCTCACCGCCAGATGGTCTAATTGACATCTGGGTGCGCGTTGCACGGCTTTGAGAATTCGATCAACAACGGTTCGTTGCTGTGCCAATAGGAATCTCCTCTCCGACTGCATCTCTGGAAGATTTCCTTCCCCCCGAATCTCCCTAGAAGAAGGTCCGGGGAAGAAGAGTCGACGCATACGGCTCTTGTTACTGTGGCACTCCGGGGCTCGGTACCTCAGCCCCGTACTGGTTTGAACCCGATCGTGGAACGGAGATTCCATACTCCTGGATTGGCGCGACCATCTGTGCGATGTTAGTCAACTCATCGGCTGCGATGTCGCTGATGTCATTGGCCCGCGTAGCCAGCATCTTAAAGAAAGTCCCCATTTCCATTTTTACCATTCTGCGATCTCCCCGATCCAATGCATCCCCGGCCAGATTCAGCTTCTTAAGGTAAGGGTCAAAATTGGAGCTGGGATAGTTCTTCTTGTACATGACGAGTGAGCTTCTGATCTCATCGACCCACGTGCCCTCAACCGGCGCGGCAATTACCGTCGGCACCCCTCCTTGCGTCGATGTCCGCTCCGCCATCACCTCAGGAATGTTCCGCTCCCGTGACTCTTCCGCGGCTTGCGTAGTGAGAACCGAACCTCCCCACATCAACGCAAGCAGCGCACCGAGGAATGTCAGTCTTCTTATGTGATCGTTTCTCATAATTCAGCTCCTCTCTTGTTCTCCTTACGCCGCATCTCTCAAAGTGGCACCCGTCTGGTTGGCGCTACTCCTCACTTCCGCTATGGTGGGTGCCTCGATTCCCCGCAGAGCCGCCACGAACGCCATCAGCACGCTGATCACCCCTGCGACAACGAGCGCACTATCGATAAGAGAACTGGTCATAGCCATAGCCATCTGTGTACCTCCGGTGACTACTGGAGCCTCATCGTGATCGCTCCTATGATTGATTGAAATTACTACGATGCAACCTTTACCGACTCTTCATGCGGTTTGACCGGCTTTATCGCCGTGAACATTGTGGACCGAACCGGCTTTTCCTCCATCGTGATGCCGACCGTCTCAGCCGGTATTCGGACGGTCTGATGCCAAGACGCCCGCTTGAATCGCTTTCGGAACTCAATCACCCGTGCACTGGTGAAATGATTGTGGTCCCCGTATGCCGATTTGAGATATGGCATGGTCACCTCCTGAGAAAGGCTTGCGCGCGTTATCGAGCGCATTCACCTTCTGATCCAATTCGACGAATGAACGAAGTCTAGAGACACTTCCGGCGTAGGAAGCGGCGGAGACTGGGGAATCAATCGCGCGGGAATGAAGGGAAGCGCGAGATAGGACAGTCAGCGAGGCTTAGCACGTCATGCTTACCCTACGCTCTGGCGAGTAAGACGTCAAGCTGTATTCAGGCGGCAATGATACGTGAAGATTAGGGTGGCTTACAATAGGTCTCTAGCTGGTACATATCTTCTAGTCGCGCGCTCACCGCAAAGCAAGTCGGGCTGTCGGGCAAATAACGAGGGGGTGGACTGGCGAAGCATGCCACGCCCGCGCTTCTTTTTCATTCGAGGACGTGCTCAGTTGAGCGAGATAACGCGGAGATCTCGCGTGGGCGGGTTCGGATGGTGGAACCGAAAGTTGTCGCTCTCGCTATAGTCGAGGGTGACGCCATCCAGCCGGGCGACATTGTTCTGTGGGATCGCGATGGTGAGACCGTTGACCTCTTGCACCTCATCATCCGTCTGCGGCTCGCTCTCCAGCGTCAGGCTCATGGCCAGACGCGTCTCATCCATATCGGTGATCGTGATGCGCACCAACCGTTCTTCCGGATGCTCATGAAGCAATTGCTGGAGGCGGGCCTGAGCGGCCGCAGTAACGACAATCATTGCCGTCCTCTACTGGAACTCCTGATTTTATACTAGCGCCAGGCGCAGTAGCGTTCTGTCAGCGAAATGGAACAATCCCTGTTATCTTCCGCGCAGTTTAAGGACCGCATACGGCGTCAGATAATAGCCAACGACCGAAACAGTCACCCCCAGCACCGCACCGGACAAACCCATGATGAAGACGCCAATGAGGGGAAGAAGGAAAACGATAAGAATCATCATGATCGCGATCGATTTGTTGCGCTCATAGAAGTCTCTACGCTGTTCGCTCTTCAGCGAGCCGGTGAAAGACAGTTGAGAGTGAAACGCCACCGAGGCAGTATATACGGTGTGGGAGAAAAACACATCGAACGGTTAGCCTGGATCGATGACAGGCGGCACATTGAGCCAGCGGATCCCCTCCTCAGGCGTCGAAAAGGCGCCGTCCAATTGCGCCTCATACGCCATCTTGAGCATCTGTCCCATGCGCGGCCCCGGCGGGATGCCAAGCGCGATCAAATGGCGTCCCAATAGAATGGGCCGCGGGCCTTGCTCCGTCAACTGTAACCCTCCTGCGACCTCCAGCATCCTGTGCATGGTCGCCGGTAGTTCGCGAGGAAGCGGCGGCCGGCCACTGGCGTCGGCTTCGACCAGCCGGGCCAACATGCGAAGCGTTTCACCCGCGTCTTCCAAGCGTCGCGTCAAGCGACGGACATGCCGCGGCGAGCCGTCAAACTGTAGATGCGAGAGATGATGCCGGGCCAGCGCCATGACGCGGGTCGTGAGATCTTTCGGCGTCCCCAGTCTCTCGAGGAACGAGGCCAGGGGCTCTGCGCGTTCGGCATGGCCAGGCGATCGGATATGACCATCGATGACCGCCGTCGTCGTCGGCTTCCCCAGATCATGGCACAGGGCCGCAAGCAACAAGACCGCGCGGTCATGGCCTTCGAGCCCCTCGCGCACCGCGATCCGGGCTGCTTGATCGACCACGAGTAACGTATGCGTCCATACATCGCCTTCAGGATGCCAGGCGGGATCTTGAGGACAGCCTTGGAGCGCGACGAGTTCAGGATACATTTCCGTCCATCCGATTTCCTGGAGGAAACGCAGCCCCAGTGACGGGTGGACCGACTCGATCGCCCACTTCTCCCATTCTCTCCATATCCGCTCCGGAGTCAGGGTCGGATATTCGTGAAGCAGCCCCCGGCAGAGGGCGACGGTTTCCGGAGCCGGAGTCAATTCGAGTCGACTGATGAATTGCATCCCCCGTAGCACGCGCAGCGGATCCTCGGCGAAATGATGGCTGGTGTGGCGGAGAACGCGGGATCTTAGATCCCGTTGTCCGTTGAACGGATCGAGCAGCTCTTCCGTGGCCGGATCGATCGCCATGGCATTGATCGTAAAATCACGCCGGGCGGCGGCCTCTTCCAGCGACATCCACGGATCGCTCAACACCTCAAATCCGCGATGCCCCAATCCAACCTTAGATTCCCGCCGCGGAAGCGAGATATCGATCGGATAGGCACGCAGCTTTATGACCCCAAACGAATGGCCAACCAGATCAATGTCAAACGCAGAGCTCAGGACATCGATCAACTGTTGAGGGGCGAGCTCATAGACTTCCAGATCGAGATCGGTGGGACGTAGGTCCAGGAGGACATCACGCACGCAGCCTCCCACCAGCAGCGGCCGTCCACCAGCCTCACGGATCAGGCGACAGAGCCGTTCATAGATCGGTTGAATATCAGGATGAATGGCAAGCATGGGGCGAGTCTCAGGAGGAGTCTAGCGCTTCGAGGACTGGATTGTACACCGGTCGAGTGATCCAGCGGTCATTCCATGATGGGAAAATAAGATGAGCGCCGGGCGAGAGAATGTCTTTTTATTCACATAAAGGCGGCCCTGCACTTCCAGACGGTCCCCTATTTTATAGTGAACGGGCGACTGCCGCTGCATTTTAAGCACCTCGTCATGGATCAGTCGACGCCAGTCATTCGTGCCACCACGACCAATTCCACATGAACCACTGCTAATGCCCTGGCGATAGACTCGATGTGGGCAGGACGACAAGGGGGTGTTCGAAACGGCCCTTTCTCATGGCTTCTCTTCGTTCCTTTGCAAGGCTCAGAAAGGTTCCCGGTAAATTGCTTTTGTGGCATTCGGCGCTGCACCTACATCAATTTCATCAGAGCTAGGACGCCTCGGGCGGGGATTCCAGCAGTCTCGCTCCATGACGTACGGCGAGAATCTCAACCCTGATCCGCGGACTCACAATACGGTAGATGATCCGGTACTCATCAACCAGCACCTCGCGCAACTCGCGTATGTGGAATTCCGGCACAACACGTCCGGATTCGGGGAAAAGTGTAAGCCGCGTTACTTTTGATTTGATCGTAGCCGCGAGGCGTTGTGCAGCGGAAGGATTGTCTCGTTGAATATGCCGTACCACATCCAGAAGGCTATCGAGGGCCGGTCGTGTCCAGACCAAGGATGCCCGTTTAGGCATTTAGGATCTTGTTCAGTTCAGCCATTGCCTTGATATGCGACACGACTTCCCCTTTCTCCGCGGCGTGGAGTCCGGCAACGATCGCCTCCAGTAGTTCTAATCGCTCACCCTTCCGCTCGTATTCTCTAACGTCCTCCAGCACCGCAGCAGACCGGCCATGTTGGGTCAAGATGATCGGTCGGCGGGTTTTCTTGACCTTGGCCACCAACTCCGCAGTTCGGAGGCGAAAGTCACTAATAGGAGTCAGATCCTCGGACAAGTGCACTTTAGACATGGGGACTCCTTGTCTCAAAGTTTGTATCATTACCGTACTCACCGTACGTTCTATAGTCAAGACGTACAGCTTGCTGGGGGAGAGCCTCAGCCTGGCGCCAAACCTTCGACATTCATCAACTTGGAAGATTGCATAGCTTCTCGCCAACGAACGTTGGCCTTCGGAAGCCTCCTAATCGTCACAACACTCCAGCCATTGGTTCCAATCCGGCACGGGAATTTTTCGATGATGATGCGATAAATCTGCCGGTCGTTTGGATGATGGGAGCGAGCGTCCGTTTATGC
>DATFCE010000318.1:0-3057 GCA_035253365.1 Nitrospiraceae bacterium | reverse complement strand
GTTGAGCCAGAATATCCAGCGGCGCCGGCGGAACCTCGACACGATCGAGGGCGCCCGTTCGAACCGCGCGGATCAAGGCGGCGCATTCGATGAGTTCATCGCGGGTCGTCGCAAACAGCCGCCCTTTCGGGATGGCGCCGATCCAATGCCCCGAACGCCCGACGCGCTGCAGACAGATGGCAATCGCGCGCGGCGAACCGACCTGGCAGACCAGGTCCACCGTCCCGACATCAATGCCGAGTTCTAAAGATGCCGTGGCCACGACGACGCGTGTCTGCCCCCCCTTGAGCCGCTCCTCCGCGGACAACCGAATCTGTCGAGACAAGCTGCCGTGATGAGCCGCGACGGCCTGTGGCCCGAGCGCGGGCCGCAGACGTTCATCCAGATGATGGGACACCCGTTCGGCCAACCGGCGCGTGTTGACAAAAATCAACGTCGAACGATGCACCTGAACCAACTCTGCCAACCGATCGTAAATGTCGCTCCAAATGGCGTTGGTCGCGACGGCGCCCAATTCATCCTTGGGGACTTCCACCGCCATGTCCATATCTCGCCGGTGGCCGACATCGATAATCTGTGGAAGGGACCGTTTGCCGACAAGGAATCGCGCGATCGTGTCGATCGGCCGTTGGGTCGCGGACAGTCCGATCCGTACGGAACGCGAGGCCGTCAGCGCATCGAGCCGCTCCAGTGACAAGGCGAGATGTGCGCCGCGTTTATTGGGCGCGACGGCGTGGATCTCATCCACGATGACGGTGCGGACATCCGTGAGGATCGTGCGGCTCTTCTCGGCAGTCAGCAGGAGATACAGAGATTCGGGTGTCGTAATGAGAATATGCGGAGGACGCTTCAACATCTGTTGCCGATCATAGACCGGCGTATCCCCTGTCCGGACCGTGACACGAAGCTCCGGCATGAGCAAGCCGGCGGCTAGGGCGGCGTCGGCGATCTCCGCGAGCGGCTGCCGCAAATTCTTTTGGACGTCATTGCTGAGTGCCTTCAGCGGGGAGACGTAGAGCACCTCTGTACGGTCGTCTAACTCCCCTTTCAGGGCTTGCCGGAACAGCGTGTCAAGACAGGATAGGAACGCGGCGAGCGTCTTGCCCGAGCCGGTCGGTGCTGCGATCAGAACATCGCGGCCCGATTGGATCGCCGGCCAACTTTGTATTTGAACATCCGTGGGTGCGGTGAAACGCCCGCGGAACCAATTCGAGACGACGGGATGAAATCGGGACAGCGGCATCGGCGGATATTACCACGTTCCAAACAGCGAAGCACTGCGGTACAGTATGGCGCAATGGGAAATGGCCGAGATGATATGGATGATATGGATGAGCAATCTCGTCACATCGTGGTGTTAGGAGCCGGGTACACCGGTCGGTACATTTATGCCCAAGCCGAACAATCGAGACAAGTGGTCTTCGCAACAAGCCGGTCGCCTGAATGGCACCTTGCGACTCTCCCGGCTTCTCATCGATTAGAGTTCGATCTGGAAAGACACGAGACCTGGCAGAACATCCCGCCCGACGTCCGGTGCATCTGGTGTTTTCCGGCTGCTCCTGAAGAGAAGGTGAGCGCATTTGCGCAGGAAGTCTTGACCAAGACGCGGCGGTTGGTCGTGCTGGGAAGCACCTCAGCCTATGAGAAGTCCGATGTCGCCGAGATTGTCACGGCGCCTCTTCTTGATGAATCTGCGCCTATTGACCTGGGGCTTCCCCGCGTGCGGGGGGAAGAATACCTCCGTCGCCATCACGGCGCGGTGATTCTCCGTGTGGCCGGTATCTACGGACCCGGTCGAAACGTGGTGGACTGGATTCGACGCGGCAGGGTCGGCCCTTTGTCCCGCTACGTCAACCTGATTCATGTGGAGGATTTGGCCAACATCTGCCTACTGGCACTCGAGCGGGGGCGGCGCGGGGCCGTCTACAACGTGAGCGATGGATGTCCACGGCGCTGGGTCGATATTTGTGAGGAAGCGCGCCGGAGGTGGGGGGGTCGTTTCACAGAAGGCGGTTGTGGACACGAGCGCAGGCAAGCGCTTATCTAATGCCAAGCTCCGCACGGAGCTTGCGTACACCATTCAACACCCCGATCTCTTCACCGCGTTGGAGGCTCTCGAAGCGGCGGGAATCCAAAAAATGCCCAAAGATCCCCGCCATGCCGGTTAGATTCCTGCCTTCTTTTTTCGATAGGCGGTCAGTGCGCCCAGTCCGGAAGCCAGGAGCAGCAACGTGGATGGTTCAGGAACTGCGTTGAGCTGTCCTCTTATTTCACCGGCCGGAAAGGCAGCCGTATGAATATTGAAATAAATGTTGTTGGCGAGGAGGGAATTTACCAAAGACGGCGTCAATGGTTGCGCATCGGTCGATCGCCAGACGCCTGCGAACGACCCGCTCGGGCTGGTGGCGCCGGTAATATCAAGTCCGCGCACAATCGGACCGGCCACACCGATGGGAGCGACGTGGAAATGCGTCCCGACAATCGGGCCTCCGATCAGTCCCGCATAATTCACGTTGAACGACAGGTCAGTCATGGGATCGTTCAACACAAATGTGCCGAAGCCAGTGGCCGGACTGGCGTTAGGTGGGGTTTCCTGCGAGCCGGTCAGGATGCTTGTAAAGGTCGTCGTCGCGTACGCAAACGGTTGAACGGCGAGCAAGAGAGCCATTATGAAGACCGCAATGGCCATTTTTCTATGACCCTGTCCTGTTATGAGATTGCCCATCTTAAGAACCTCCCTTATACGTGATACGTGCGACGCCTCATTCATCAACGCTTCTTCATTCAAGGGATTGCATAATACAGGCCGATCAATAACTCCTCGGATTCACAAACCTTTATATGAGAAGGCGATTCGTAGCCATCAGAAGTGTCAACTTATCCGTCTATACATGGTAAATGGAAAGAACGGCTGACTCTTTATTTATCCGCGTGTTGGACGATTATGATGGAAAGGAATAGGGCTAGATGCCGGATTTCACTGTCAAGCCGGCTTGTCACTGGCAGCAGGCGCGGTCGAGCAGATTACCTGCTTATGCTAAAAACCCACACGCCTCT
>DATFCE010000317.1:0-5273 GCA_035253365.1 Nitrospiraceae bacterium | reverse complement strand
GGCTGGCCTGTTGATGCGGACGGACCACAGGGGGAGTAACTGACGGAAGCGGAAGCGAGCATTTGAACTGACCCTCAATTGGAATGCCCGGACTATGCCGGACAGACATGTCCGGTGAAATTCGTTCGTTCCACTAAGGGTTTTTACTTATCCTGATCAACGCGGTCACAACGTCAGTGCCTGTCAGCGGCTTATAGAGTATCTGCACGCCTGGCCTGTCGATACTAATCTTTTCGTGGTCCGCCAGGAAAAGGACAGGCGTCACCGCCGCGACCGTTGCAAGACATGCTTCCCGTTCGGACTCGGGAAGGCAGCCGTCGAGAATAACACAACTTGCTTCACCGACCTTTTCTCCGGCGAGTTTCCAGGACCGGAATGTCACGACGTCATAACCGTACGCCCGCAATACAAACGCCAGCCCCCGGGACAGCGCGGGGTCCTTTATAATCGAAGCGATTAATCGTGTGGTCGGCAATCTAACACCGGGAACATTGCAGCAATTGATATGCCGGGCCAGTTAAATAGCCCCACGTCCTTTTGCGCATTGTCCTGGATCAAGTTCTGTCGGAGTTTTCCAGATTGGAGCTTTCAATCGAAAGTGACATACGGACCAGTTCGGGAAGGCTTCGAGCCTTCATTTTTCCCATAACGTTAGCTCTGTGAACCTCCACGGTGCGCGGGCTTATGTCGAGATTAAACGCGATGGATTTATTGGGTTGCCCCGCCACCACCGCGGCAAGAACCTGCCGCTCGCGTTCGCTCAGCGTCTCGACCCTTTTTCGTACTTCTTCTGCCGATTCCGTTTCGGGAATTTGGGATTCCAGACGAGCAGCCGCGCGGTAAATTGCGTCGATGATAACCGTGTCGGCAAATGGCTTTTCAATGAAGTCTACGGCTCCGGCTTTCATCGCCTCCACCGCCATCGGAACGTCCCCGTGCCCGGTGATCACGATTGACGGTATCAACAAAGCCTCTGCGCGGATTCGGCGGATCAGGTCGACGCCGCTCATGTCTGGCATCCGCAGATCAGTCACAAGCACGGCTCGCTGAAGTTTGGGCGCTAGGGACGCAAAGGTGGTAGCCGTTTCGTGAACTCGCACGCCCAAACCGCTCATGCTGAGCATGAAAGCGAGCGATTTTCTGACCGCCTCCTCGTCATCAACGACGTGCACAGTGAAATCATCGTTCGCCATTTTCCTCCCCATCATAGGCTGGCAGTGTGAATGTGAAGCATGCTCCTCCGAGCTCGCTGCGCGACACGGTCATCTCGCCACCGTGGGCTTCAACGATGCGCTTCGATATCGAGAGCCCGATCCCCATTCCGCCAGCCTTGGTCGTGACAAAAGGCTTGAATAACTGATCGGCGATCTCACTGGGAATGCCGGGGCCGGAATCTTCGACGATCACCGCTACTTCGTCGTGTCCAGCAGGTTTGATGCTCACTCGAAGGTCCTTCTTTTGGGAATCGCCCATCGCTTCGACTGCGTTACGCATCAGGTTCGTGAGTACCTGCTGTATCTGGATGCGGTCTACCATGACAATATCGCCGCCCGCTGCAAAATCAAAGACGGACCGTACGCCTTTTTCTCTCGAACCCACTAGCGCCAGTGCGCCGGCTTCCTCAGCCAACTGGCGAAGCTTGTGCGGCAGCTTCTCGGTCTCGCCCTTTGTCACAAATTCGCGGAGATGCCGAATTATTTGTCCTGCCCTGACGCTTTGCTCACCTGCTTCCCTCAGGGCTTCGTGCAGTTGCCGGTCCCGTTCGTTCTCCGAGCCGTGAAGGAGACGCGCACAACCATGAACATAGTTTGCAATCGCCGAAAGCGGCTGGTTTAACTCGTGGGCAAGAGTAGATGCCATTTCACCCATCTCGTTCAGACGGGCTAATCTTGCCAGTTCCGTCTGAATCTCCTGGAGGCGGGCTGCTGATTCCTCTCGCTCGGTGAGATCTCTCACAAAACCGGTGAAGAACCGTTTTCCTCCCCGGTGCGTTTCACCAACCGCGAGCTTCATCGGAAACGTCGATCCGTCCTTGCGCTGGCCGACAACCACTCGATCCGTTCCGATAATGCGCTTTTCGCCGGTCGCCAAATAGCGATGGAGATAGCCATCATGCTCATGCCGATAAGGCTGTGGCATTAGCATTCTGAGGTTTTGTCCGATTGCCTCGTCTTCGGAATATCCGAACTGCCTGACCGCCGCCGCATTGAAGGAGACGATCGTACCATCCTGCTCGCTGACGATCGTGGCGTCGAGCACCGTATCGAGTATCGACCGTAGATGTGCTTCGCGGGTGTCCAGCGCTTCTTCTGCGGCCTCGAAATCACGCTGCAGGCGTCTTAGCGACCCGCCCATGTACGCAATTGCCATGCCCACTGCGCCGAAGACGACCAGCTCGGGGATTTGTATGCCACCGGGGGTGAGCGATCTGAGATAGCTCACTGAGCAAAACGCCAGGAAAAGCGCAAGTAATGCGGGCCATAAACCTCCCGTGATTGCGGCCAGGAGAATTGGGACGACAAACAGTATGTAGATCGCACGGTCGTCGAGTACCCCAACGAGGAAGTAACGCAGAATAAACATGAGAAAGACGGACGAAGCGGCGAGGGCATATCCCCGCTCCCGGCGTAAAGCGAAACCTACCCGTCTTGATATCATTTCCTGCCCATGATCCGGTATCATGTTTTTCCCGCATCGTTCATTGGGGTATCCGTCCTGTCGCATAACATATGTCACAAAGGCATAACGCGCTGGCAGCGGACCGGCAATCGTTTCAAGGACCGGCGAGGAGACAATGGCATGCTCATGGGCAGTTCGTCCCGAATTACGGACAGAACCCGAGGTACGGAATCTGCGAACCGCTTGCCTGCGCCTGATAGCAAGGCCCCCTTGCCGTTTGAAGGCAGGCTCTAGCAGATCAAGGTAAGCTATCCTTGTCTCCCGCTTGGGTCGGTCACCGATGCAATGGACGAGGTCCGGCTGCAGAGACTTGGAGTTCTGATTTAACGCGCTTGTCGCGCCCGACAGGAGCTAGGCCAACGAGCTAATCCGCGAGCGAAGGCCAATCAGGCCGCGTGACATATCGTTTTCAAATCCCGTGTAGGCGAGGCGATCTTGGCCAGAGTGCCTCGGTCGGATGGTCCTCGCCATGCGCGGCAGGCATTCGTCCGGAATGCCGGCTCTTTGCCCAAAAAGCCATGTCGAGGACATCGCCAGCCCGGGTCAGGCGACGGAAATAGCCGGAGCAGTGAACCCTCGACCTTGCCGCCGGTATAGCTTGGACGAGCGCCCTCGAGAACGCCGTAGGGGAAGGCCATCGGGATCTCGCTGACCTGATTCAGGCGAGCGATCTGCTCGGCCGACAGTGACTTTCGTGGCCGCCCGGTTGGAGTTGAGGTGCTCGATGGTGCGGGCAGATGAATGGCAGCGTGCCTTTCGAGGCTACGCACGCGATGGCGACTTTGCCAGAAGCGGTGCCTGCCTCATTGACGACTTCGATCAGGGTGTCGAAGATCGCCGTAGGCTGCGGCGAGTTCTCTTGCTGGAAGGTGTTACCGCCCATGGCCTCCTTCCGGCCGATCTCTGCCCGGTGATACTTGCCAGTGAGCAGGCCTCCGCTGAGCGGCGACCAAGTGACGCTGGCCCGCCGCGCAGAATCGGCGTTGAAGCTTGCCAGCGCTATCCGGAGCCTGAATACAAGCCCGATGGGTGACGGCGCTGCCACACGGACTTATCTGTATAACCTCTGCGAATACCGCACGAAAATATGCGACTTTGACACGTATACCACCTTGAAATTTAGTGATCGCAATAACAAAGGAGGCGAACATGACTAACAAAACTGGGATATCAAGACTTTCCGCATTCACCGCTATCTTTCTTTCGAGTGTCGTCCTTCCAGAAGCCGCACAGTCCGCCACTCTTCGAGTCGGCGCTGCAGCTGAGAATGTCGCCTCCCTCGATCCGACCAGAGCCACTGCGACGGTCGACGTCGGTATCGTCTCGTGGATGTTCAACGGTCTTGTTCGCTTTCCGCCGGGCAGCGCGGATCCGACGAAGATCGAGCCGGATCTTGCCGAGAAATGGGAAGCATCGGCAGATGGGTTGGTCTGGACGTTCCGTCTGAGAAAGGATGTGAAGTTCCATGGTGACTATGGGACGGTTAGCTCCGAGGATGTCGTCTACTCTCTGGAACGGGCAAAAAATCCGAAAACCTCTTCCTTCTCGAACGACTTCAGCGAAGTCAAATCGATCCAAGCGATCGACCCGCTGACCGTGAAAATTACGTTGAATAGCCCTGTTCCCGGTTTCTTGGGTCTGATTGCAAACTATCATGGCGGCAACATTATCAGTAAGAAGGCCGCCGAGAAGCTTGGAGCCGATTTCAAGCTTCGTCCGATCGGAACTGGGCCATTCATGTTCGAGAGCGCGGTCACGCAACAATCAGTAACGCTGAAAGCGTTCCCCGACTACTTCCGCGGCAAGCCGAAACTGGATGGCATCCAGTACAATCTTATTCCATCAGACGCGAGCCGCGAACTGGCGTTTCGCTCAGGTGAGCTCGATCTCATCAATGGCAAGCGCGAACAGCGCTGGGTCGAACAGGCCAAGACATGGGACGGTTCAACGATCGATATCTTCGCGCCGGGTGAATACCGCACTCTGTTCCTAAATCAGGCCCACAAGCCGCTCGACAACGTCAAAGTGCGCCAGGCAATCGCACATGCTATAAACGTCGATCAAATTGTTGAGTTTGTCGGTGCCGCCGTTGCCCAAAAGGGCTGCTCGGTCGTGCCTCCTGGTTTTCTTGGCGAGGACTGCGCCTGGACATATAAATTCGATCCGGACCTGTCAAAGAAGCTTCTGGCTGAGGCCGGCTTTAGTAAGGGAATGACGATCAAGGCCATCGTTTCATCAATCACCGCGCAACAGCCCATTATGCAGGTCGTGCAGGGACAACTGTCGGAGGTCGGCATTAATATGGATATGCAGATTGTCGATCACGCAACCTATCAAGAGCAATCGCGCAAAGACCTCAGCGACATTGTTTTCTATGGAGCTGCGCGTTACCCTGTTGCCGACAGCTATCTTAGCCAGTTCTATCACTCTAGCTCCTCGATCGGAAAGCCGACGGCAGTCACCAATTTCTCGCATTGCGATGCCGCTGATGCGGAAATCGAAGCTGGCCGCAAGGCAGCAGCGGATCCTGAACGTTTGAAGGCATGGTCTGAAGCGCAGCACAAGATATATGATCAGGTGTGCGGGATCCCACT
>DATFCE010000316.1:0-2527 GCA_035253365.1 Nitrospiraceae bacterium | reverse complement strand
CGAAACAATCGTTACGCGCAGCCGAAGTATTGGTCACGGAAGGTTTCTATGAGGACGCCGTATCGAGGGCCTACTATGCCATTCTGCATGCCGCCAAAACCGCTCTACAAGTTCACAACGTAACTGCCGAGAGCCATACGGCTGTGAGGCGCCTCTTTGGTCTGCATCTAATCCGAACCGGGGCATTGGAGCACGATTGGTCTGGCTACCTCGCGGAAAGTTTCGATGATCGCCTTGCGGCCGATTACGATGCTGAAGCCTTCTTTTCGCGTGAAGAGGCCGAGCTAGAATGCCATCGCAGCCGAGAATTCCTTGCCCGCATCAACCAATATCTGACCATAAATGGATTCTCAGAACAGGAGTTGAATGATCCCGCCGGATAGACTCTTCCCTTCCTCAATGCCCTCCCATAAACCTTCAGCCTTACTCTTCCTGAATACTACCGCGACGGCATATTCATAGTTTGACCGTACACTTGCAAACCCCCTTGGCGCTTTGAAAGAATGCCGGCGATTTGTTTCAAAGCACCAGAAGCTTTGAAAGCCGGCTTTCTTTTCTCCACCGGCCCATACTCGGCCCAGATGGACAACACTCTTGATACGGCCCAACCGTTGATCGCCCGCTATCGCGCGCTCCTCGAAGTCTCCGAGTCCATCGCCCGCCATAGTGATCTGGCGGCGCTTCTACGTGATCTGGCGCATCGCCTGCCGCGCGTCGTGCCGGTCAATTTTGTGGCGCTGTCCCTCCATGATGCTAAACGCCATGTCATGCGATTGCATACCATCGAGGCCAACGTTCCGGCCGACATCATCGGCGGGCATGAAGAAGCTATCGACGCCTCGCCCGCCGGACTGGTTTGGCACACGCAGCAGCCGCTGATCGTGCCGGATCTCGCTCAAGAGGCGCGCTGGCCCCGGCTCACGCGGCTCATGCAGGAGGACGGCGTAAGTTCCTTTTGCCTGGTGCCGCTGACGACGGCCGTCCGCCGTCTCGGTGCGATGGAATTTGCCAGCACCGACACCGGTGCCTATCGCGAGCACGATGTGGAATTTCTGCAACAGGTCGGCAAACAAGTCGCCGTCGCCGTGGACAATGTGCTTCATCATGAGGATTTGGCGCGCGACCGCGACCGGCTGAAATTGCTTCTGGACGTGAACAACTCCGTGGTCTCGACGTTGGAATTACGCGACCTGCTCGTCGCGATCGCCGCCTCGCTTCAACACGTCATGCCGCACGAGCGCACGAGCCTGGTGATCTACGAGCCGGCGCTCCATCAGTTTCGCCTCCATGCGTCGTACTTTCCCGACGGAAAGGGATTTATACAGGACGGCATTCTGACGCCGGTGGACGGCACGCCCTCCGGTCCGGTATTCACCTCTCGCAAGCCTGCCGTCTATACCGCCGACGACCTTGCGCGTTTCCCCACCGACATTGCCCGGTTGCTGCTCGCCGAAGGCATCAAGACCATGGGCTGCGTCCCGTTGATCCGGCATGACCGCGTGCTCGGCACGCTGAACGTGTCGAGCTTACATGCCAAGATTTTTATGCCCGACGAGATCGACCTGTTGAGCCAGGTGGCCGGCCAAGTCGCCATTGCCGTAGAGAACGCGTTGGCCTTTGAGCAAATTACAGAATTGAAAAATAAGCTGGCCGAAGAAAAGCTGTACCTCGAAGAAGAAATCCGCACCGAGCACAGTTTCGATGAGATCGTCGGCGAGAGCGCCGCACTCAAAAACGTGCTCAAGCAGATCGAAATCGTCGCGCCGACTGATTCCACCGTGCTGGTGCTGGGCGAGACCGGCACCGGCAAGGAATTGGTCGCGCGCGCGATTCACCGCCTGAGCGGCCGGCGGGAGCGTACATTCGTCAAGCTGAATTGCGCGGCGATCCCGACGGGCCTGCTTGAAAGCGAGTTGTTCGGGCATGAGCGAGGCGCGTTCACCGGGGCCATCGCGCAGAAGATCGGCCGCTTCGAACTGGCCGACGAGGGCACGTTATTCCTTGACGAAGTCGGCGACATCCCGCTGGAGTTGCAATCCAAATTACTGCGCGTCCTGCAAGAGCAGGAATTCGAGCGACTGGGCAGCACCCGCACCGTCAAAGTCAACGTCCGGCTGATCGCCGCCACCAATCAGGATCTGGCGCTGATGGCCGCGGAGCATCGGTTCCGCAGCGATCTCTATTACCGCTTGAACGTCTTTCCCATCACCATGCCGCCGTTGCGGGAGCGAGTCGGCGATATTCCCCTGCTGGTGCGCTACTTCGCCGGACGCTATGCGCGTCGCATGAAGAAGACCATCACCGCAATTCCAGCCAAGGCCATGGAGGCCCTGACTAAACATCCCTGGCCCGGCAACGTGCGGGAATTGGAAAATTTCATCGAGCGGGCCGTGATCCTCTCACAAGGGCCGGAGCTTCACGTCCCCGTCGGGGAATTAAAAGCCCCGGCTCCGTCCGCGAGCTATGAAACCACCACCCTCCAGGACGCCGAGCGCGACCACATCCTGCGCATCCTCCGCGAATCGAA
>DATFCE010000315.1:0-2721 GCA_035253365.1 Nitrospiraceae bacterium | reverse complement strand
CTGTCTTGCTACTTCGTTCGGCATGGCTGCAATCGGGGGCTTCGGTTCTCACTGTTCCTGAGGAGACAACGTGGAGGGATCTCATATTCGTAAGCTCGTGAAGAAGATGACAACGGTTCTGGGCGTGATAGCGATGGTGCTCTTCGCCGGCATGGTGATCATGGCGGTTCCGGGGTTCGCGGGCGCGGATGCGACGTTCGGTCCGCTGAACACCCTGTTGACGGGCTGGATGCAGGATTCGCTTGTCACCTTGCTGGACTATGCACCGTTACATGAAAATCACCCGAGTGGAGAAAGCACAACAAGACTGGAGAAAGCCATGAAGCATGAGAGAGACGGAATCAATCCAACCGCCAAACCGACCGGGTCCGGATGCGTCGAGTGTCTAGCAACAGACGGGTGGTGGCTGCATCTCCGGCGATGCGCCGAATGCGGCCACATCGGGTGCTGCGACAACTCGCCGAACCAGCATGCCTCAGAGCACAACGCGACAACCGGCCATCCGATTATCACCAGCTTCGAACCAGGCGAAGACTGGTTCTACGACTATCGCGCGAAAGAATCCTTTGTCGGTCCGAAACTGCCGACTCCGCATTCACATCCCATGGATCAGCCTGTGCCTGGACCTAGAGGGCGGGTGCCCTCGAACTGGCAAAGTTTGCTCCACCAATGAGGTGCGGCCCGGTGCTGTTGCTGGAGGCCGGCACTGATCATCAATGTCCAGATCGTCGGGAAGTCCGGCTGGCACTGGCTCCGATGGTCTGCCACTCGGTTTAAAGGAATAAGTGGCGCGTTCAAGAACGCGCTGGGCTTGTCGCAGCTCTTGGAGGACCACCATCCTCCGTTGCTTGAGGTGAGCCTCAGCGTGAGCGGAGTCATCGATGGGCAGCGCTGAAGGGTCGCATAACAATGGGTCCAGATTCCTCCATCGGCTTGCTTGAAATCATTACGGCCGCCGTGACGCCGGTGGTGATGATTTCGGCGACTGCGGCGTTGATCCTGGGGATTCACGCCAAACACACGGCGCTCGCGGACCGGCTCCGGACGTTGACGGCCGAGTTCCGCGTGGCCGACACGGCTGCCCGCCGCGAGAATATCCAAGCGCAGGTCGCACTCCTGACACGCCGGGTGGCGTATGCGGGCTGGGCGCATCGGGCGCTCTATGCCGCCGTGGTGGCCTATGGAGGCATGGTGCTTGTCATCACGCTGGAGCCCAGAGGCCAAGTGTGGGACACAGTCGCCCTGGTGCTGTTCGTAACGGGAATCCTCCTCACCCTCAGCGCGGTCATCGTCGAGTTCCTGGAGCTTGAAATGGGACGAGAGACGGTGAAGCTGGAAATTCACGACGTGCTGGCCGCGCGAAATACCGCCGATGATGAGCATCGCTCCGCCACGCCGGCCGTTGCGCCACCGCTCAAAGCAGGGAAGCTGTCCCGGGTTTCGGCGTGGTTGCACCGAGCACGTTGAGCAGCTTGACTTGGTTCTATTTAGCCCTATCTAGTGTGATCTTTAGGGTGATGGGGGTTGGACATGAACGATGTACTCGAATTCGTGTCGCGAAACGGTGAGGCGGAGTCTGAAACGCCGAGCAGCATACATGACCAAGGCGTGGAGGCGGAGCTTCTCGATAGCTATTCCCGAGCGGTCGTGGGGGCGGTGGAAAAGGTGGCGCCGGCGGTGGTGAATATTGAGGTTCACCACTCACACAGAACCACGTCCGCGGCTGGCCATGGGTCCGGATTCATCTTTACACAAGACGGCTTCATCCTGACGAATAGTCACGTGGTGCATGAGGCGAATCGACTGGAGGCGGCCTTGGCCGATGGCCGGCGTCATCCGGCTCACCTGGTCGGCGAAGATCCGGACACCGATCTTGCGGTCATCCGCATCGATGCCTGGCCGCTGGTATCCGTGCCGTTGGGTGATTCCCAGGCTATCCGTGTCGGCCAATTGGCCATCGCGATCGGCAACCCATACGGCTTTCAAGCATCCGTGACGGCTGGAGTCGTCAGTGCGTTGGGCCGCTCGCTCCGGTCCCGTTCAGGACGGCTGATCGACGATATCATCCAGACCGATGCGGCTCTGAATCCGGGGAATTCCGGAGGGCCGTTGGTCAATGCTCGCGGCGAAGTCATCGGCGTCAATACCGCGACCATTTTGCCGGCGCAGGGCATCTGCTTCGCGATCGCGATCAATACGGCGAAGTTTGTCGCGGGGCGCTTGATTCGCGATGGGGTGGTGCGACGCAGCTATATCGGCGTGGCCGGTCAAACCGTGCCGCTGACTCGACGGGTCGTGCGCTTTCATCAACTCTCAGCGGAGGCCGGCGTGTTGGTGATGTCGGTTGAATCGAACAGTCCCGCTCAAAAGGCCGGGCTGCGCCAGGGCGATGTGATCGTGGAGTTCGATGGTCAGGCTATTGAGGGCGTCGATCGTCTGCACCGGTTGTTGACCGAGGAGCGGACCGGCGTGCCGGCCCGGCTCAGGATTCTGCGGCAGACGGACTTATTGACGGTCTGGATTGTGCCGGAAGGGGCGGCGCTGCGGGACGCGCGCCGTCAGCCCTGACAGGACATCGACGGAATAACCTGAGTTCCTTAATGGAACTTCCGCTCCATTCTGCTTCGTGGTACTATCCGCTTGCTCGATTCACCTCGACCAAGGAGAAATCATGAAGAGACGAGGCTCCGTACGATTGCGCGTGTCACAGGTGACAGGATT
>DATFCE010000314.1:0-6411 GCA_035253365.1 Nitrospiraceae bacterium | reverse complement strand
GAGGAATCACCACGCTGATCGCGCCGGCATTCTGCCCCAACTGCAAACCTTCCCGCGGGTAGCCGGTTTTATCCAATTCACCTTTTGGCCCGCCATGGCATACGAGACATTGCCGGGTGGTGTAGAGCGGATACATCAAGCGCAGCGATCGGCTTTTAGCCGTCACCTCGCTGATCGGATGCTCGCGAGGATGAGATGGATCGGCGAAGGCTTTCAACGTCGCCGTTTCGAAGGCATCGGGCAAGTTTGCCGGGTTGCGCGGGGCCAGTGATGTTTGTTTCAACCGCACGCCCGTGGAGTCGCTGAAGCGGTGGGCCACACGGGCCCCGAACACCGCGGGAATAAACCCCGTGAGTCCGCCGGTCCGGTTGATCTGCGGCTGGAAATCCGCGATGACCGCTTTGCTGATCGAGACCATCACAGGAAGGAGCCGCTTCGCCTCGTGCGGCAGGCGACTGGCATTGAGCTCGCGAAGATCGAGCCCCGAGCGGCTCCGAAACATCTCGACCAGTTGTTCCTCGAACAGCGCAGGGGTCAAGCCAGACGCCGCCTCACTGAACGATGCCACTCGGTCCTGGTGTTCGTTGAGCACCGCACGGCCTGAATCCAGAAGAACGGCGAGGAGGCGGGCCGTTGTCTCGATTTCGAGAACCGTTTGAAACGGGAGACCGGACTCGGCGGGCTGTTCGCGCGCAGCGGCCGGCCTTCCCGACGCGAGGATGCCGATAAGCAGCCCCAGGCCAATGATTCTTTGCGCGTTCATGGCCGACCTCCGCTCGAATCCGCGACAGCCGGTGAAAGCCGATGGTACGTGCGGGGTCCGGTGAAGTCAAACGCCGGATATCAGGCGGAAGCCCTGCGCCATCGGGCAGCCAGGATGGCCGCGAGGCCGGATCCCAGAAGGACGAGGGACGCAGGCTCAGGAACCGGTTCAGGCGGCTGGACCGACACAGCCAGAAAGCCCTGCTGCGGAATGTTCACGGCATCGAGCGCGACACCGACGGGCGTAACCGCGGAAATGATGAAATCAATGCGGCCATCGTTGGTCAATCCCGGCTGGACGATAAAGGGCAGCGTGTCCAATTGCACGGTCGTTCCACCGGCAATGGCGCCGCCCGCATGGGAAATCATAAAATTCGGGCCGCCGTTGCGATCGGGAATCGGCGGCGGAGGAAACGACGCAGGTGTCTGCGGAAGAAAGCCGGCGGCGGGGGGGTTGGCGAACTGGCGATCCACATCAAACGTGATTCCGCGCTCGACCAATTGCAGCTCGAATGGGTCCCAACTGACGGCATACGTAATGCCCGTCAGCATTCTGGCCGCCGGACCGGCGGTCACATCCAGGGAGATACGGAAGTCGATTTGCTGGCCCGGTGCCGTGATGATGTCCCGGATGCCATCGGGGTCCTGCATCACCCCGGAGGGGCGGAAAAATATCGAGCTGCCGGATGAGCATTCGGCATCAAGCACAAGACCGGTTAGGGTCACCACCAGAACGGCACACAGCGCGGTCTTTCGCGACAGTCGCGACTGTTGCTGTTTCCCGTCCCGGTGGAGACGCGCCATCATGGCTTCCATTCTGGGCGGTCAGTGAATGCGATGAATATCAATCAGCATATTGTCTTCATCGAGCTCCACGGTGACCGGGGCGCCTTCTTGGAACATCGACAGCTTGCTGCCTGCCAGCGCGTCCACCTCGAAGCGTTCCAGTCCTTCCGGGGTGGAGAGCCTGATTTCGGCCCAAAAGGTGTCTGCGTATTGTAACGTCCCGGCCACCGTGCGATGTCCAAGCGACGGAATACCGGCCTTATGCGCATCGACCACGATATTGCCTTCATCGACGATCAGCGTGACCTCGTCACCGGGCTGGGTCTCATGGAGGCCCGCGCGATCCGCTTTATTCGGGCTGATTGTCCGCGGTCTCAGCCCCTCAAACGGCATCGCAAAAATGACACCTGACGCGATCTTCGTCACGATGACGTTCATTTCTCGATGCGTTCCGCTTCCTTCCTGCCCCGACTCATGGCCGCCGGCCGGAGCGACAAAGAAGAAAATCAGGACGCAAAGAAATACCATCAGAGAGATGCGAAGCATACGGCACCTCCTTCGGCACGATGCGACGCCACCCGAGACGATTTCAGGCGGCGTGCTTGGCGGCGGTCGTCAGGTCCTCACCGGTTCCTGGTTGGATGCCAAGAGCGGCGCGCCGGCGTTTTTCGGCGTCACACTCGTTCGCCAGGCTTATGGTGAGCAGCCAACTCAACGCGACGATCGTGGCCACGCCAATAATCTCGACCATGAACAGATCCTCCTCACGCGCGTGGCCGGGCGATCACGCCACGCGTTTTGCTCCGGGCTGGGCGTTTTCGTCTCCCTCATCGCGCGCCGTCGGTAGGGTCACAGACTTCGCCGGCTCGGGAAACAAAATTTCAAGGCCGACAAACAACGCCACCAGCAGCACGGCCACTCCAATCACAATGCCCCATTCTAGTCCGGACATGTCTCCTCCTTGAACAACCTGCGCTACAATCCCGGCATGGGTGCGGGAAGAGAAATACCGTACTCTTGCAACGGCGTCACCATGACGGCAAAGTTATACAATTCATCCGCGGCGATCTCGCTGATTCCATGTTCCCGATTGCGGAGCATCTTGAACCACTTGCCCATCTCTGCCTTAACGGTCCGCTGATCGCCTCGGCCCACTGCGTCCTGGACAGTCGTGAGCTTCTGCAGGTACGGATCCCAGTTGGTGTGAGGATAGTTCGCCTGGTAGAAACTCAACGAGTTCGCCAATTCATCGGCCCAGGTCCCATCCCCCCACGCCACTCCCATGGCTACCGTGCATAGTAAACAGGCCATGCACAGAGTAAAGAGCATTCGCAACAGTATGGTGTTCATATCGGCCTCCTTCCCCAAGACCATGTCGCTCTGATCCGCTAGAAAGCATGGAACACGGGGTGTCCTGCTCTCTCTCGAACAGTGTTAGCCGCCTGGTTCTGACCATTCATCTCGTTCACTGTCTCGCTGCAGCCCGACGACCGGATCGTGACGTTGATCCGGAACACCATGGGTGATGTCTGAAGGCTTTGCCGCGGGAAAGCATCATAGGGGGTCAGGCCGCCTATAAACATTGCCCGACTGGTTGATTTTACCTACACCGATCGGGTGAAGCTTTTCTGACTCCCGTCTACCTTCGCGGTCTACTGTGACTCGGCAATCACTGTGCTTTTGCCAATCACGTGAGCTCTCATGTTTGATTGCCCTTCCTTCCCCATCGGTCGGCAAAGCGCGCCACCAAGACATCAATAGGCGATCGGGAACATCGAAATGCAGATCCTCTCAATAGAGTGAGGCATGGTACGGCGCGGATCCTTTGAAGACTATTCCTTGAAGGATGGATTGTGCCTCACTCATTCAAGCTGGAAGCGTGGAGGACAGGCATCGTCGAGCCTATGCGCACCGAAGAAGGCGTTATATGTCCTGACTTCCGCTCCACATTGTCATGTCCTCCTCTACCCAACGCCCCGTTAACTTCTGACAGGCCTCTAAGCGCGCAGCCTACATACCGCTGAAGACCTGCGAACCATAATGGCGCTGCCTGTTCCCAATGCAAGACGGAGTCACGAATTGACTGACTCACCAACCGCCGCCGATTCCCGAATCACAGCCTTACTTATCAGCGGAAACCCGTTGGTCTGCGCCGGCATACGCATGATCATCTCGTCGGTCGGGCGCATGACTATCGTCGGCGAGACCGCGTTGTCGGCGAAAGCCTTGGACATCGCGGCCAGCCAACAACCGCACGTTATTTTGCTCGATCTGGAAGTATCCGTCGCCGATGTGCTGCACTTTATGGGACGACTCCAAAAGGCGGCCGAGCAATCACTGATTCTTCTTCTAAGTAATTTAAGTGACGCGGAGCTTGCCCGCCAGGCGCTGTGCTCCGGGGCGGCAGGAGTGGTGTTCAACGTGCAACCGCCGGCCATGATCATCACCCTGATCGAGTGCCTGTGCCGAGAAGACCCTCGAGTGAAGCCTTCTCCCATACGGCGCCTCAACGCTCCCGCGCATGACATGATTCTTTCCTCCCCCCCCAATAGGGGCATCGACAATCTGACCACACGAGAACGCGAAATCGTGTGTCTCATCGGCCAGGGGTTTCGCAACAAGGCCATAGCCGAACGGCTTTGCATCGGCGAGACCACCGTGCGCCATCATTTGAGCAACATCTTCTCGAAATTGGAATTGTCCGATCGCCAGCAGTTGCTGATCTGGGCTCATCGTCACCGGATGCTCGAACACGTCATGGGACCCGGACCCGCGTGAGCCGTCGAGTGGACCGTCCCGCGGGAACCCATCAGCCGATCGCGTGGGGCGGGGAGCAAGCGAAACCCGAACAGGCGTCGTGGACCGCGCGCCGAGCCGGCGCCGCTTCTAGAAGGAGACCGTATGGTGGAGAATAAGCAGCCGCCGCATTATCGGTTGGAGAAGACGAAGCGCGAAGAATTTATGACGGCGGTGGAAGCGCTTGGGAAAGCACTGAAGGCGCAAGGGCCGCTCGATGCGAAAACAACGCACCTGATCCAACTCGCCGCCTCCATGGCGATCCACTCCGAAGGCGGCGTCCACAGCCATGTCCGACAAGCCGTGGAAAGCGGCGCGACACCCGATGAGATTTACCACGCGATCATGCTTCTCACGAGCACCGTTGGCTTTCCCACCGTGTCTGCGGCGCTGAGTTGGGCGGAAGACATATTAGGAAATCCCTAACCCGAGATCCGAAGAAGAGCGCACTTCTTAACGTGCGTGACGTAATTGCCGCCCGGCGCATTATCGTCCAGAACCGATGCGCCGCGATTCCTCCGCCTGCTTGCGTTCCGTAATGTCCTGCGCCACGGCAATTCCGTATTGTGGACGACCTTCCTGATCCGTCATGAGCGCAGTGGAGACCTGCACCCAGACGAATGAGCCGTTCGGGAGGCAATACCGCTTGTCGAGGGTGAAGCCGGGTCCGCCGGCGACCATGCGCTCGAAGAGCGCGCGGCTGCGGGAAAGATCATCCGGGTGGGTCACATCCTGCACCCGCGTGGCCAGCACGTCGGGGATCGATCGTCCCAGGATGTCGCAATACCGCTGATTGACGAGCACGAATCGGCCGGTGAGATCCATCTGCGCGATCCCCACGCTGGCCTGATTGAAAATGGCGTGGAAGCGTTCCTCGCTTGCGCGAAGCTCTTCCTCGGCTTTCTTGCGCTCGGTGATGTCCTGTACCACGCCGCGGACCTGCACCGTGTTCCCATCCCCGTCTTTCACGACGCGCCCATGATCTTCCAGCCATATCGTCCGCCCGTCATCGGGACGGATGACGCGAAATTGCGAGACGCAGGTGTCGCCGCGCGCGATCGAATCAGTCCACGTGCGCCGGACCCGGGCGGCATCATCGGGATGAATCAAGGCGAAGCCGTCTGCCATCGTGAGGATCTGCCGTTCCGGGGGCAGACCGAGGACGTCGGTCAGCGCGCCGGATTGCACCGACCGATCCGTAGCCGGATTCCATTCCCACGCGACCATGCGCGCAATGGCCAACGCTTGCCGCAATCGCTCCTCATTGGCCTGTAACTGCGCGGTACGCTCCTTGACGATCGCGTCCAGCTCTTCGGCATGGCGCTCCAATTGCCGGTTCTTGTCCTCTACCTCCCGGCTGAGACGCCGCTCATGGATGGCTCGCGCCAGCCATGCGATGAGAAAATCACGATCCACCGGTTTTTGCATGAACGTGTACGCGCCGGCCGCCAACGCTTTCACCCCGAATTCATGATCGCCATGCCCCGTCATCAGCAGGACGGGAAGAGCCGGCCGAATCGCTTTGATATGCTTCATCAAGGTCAAGCCGTCCATTCCCGGCATTTTGATATCGCTGACGATCACATCATAGTCGGTGTCCTGAACGCGCTCCAACGCGGTGCTGCCCGCCCCCGCCGTCTCCACGATGGCGTCCTTCATGCGCAAAGAAAGCATGTCGGCCAGCGCCTCAAGCACGACCGGATCGTCATCGACGATTAAAATGCGAGCGGCCATACCTCTCCTGAACTATGTGGTGATGTGGCGATCGCGTGATTGGGCGAATTTCATCGATGAAATTGATGACCGCGACCGGCACTTGGCACATTCCGGCGATCAGGCGAGCGAGGTCGTCAAAGGCCGCCTCCGGCGGGGTATCCAAAATGCCGTACCGGCGCAGCGCGGCGAGCCGTTGCCTTCGTTCCGGAGTTTCGGTGCGATCATTGTCCTTCAATACCGCGTGCGAGTTGCATGGCGGCTTCCTTCAGCGCTGTTCTTCTTTGAGCTTCGCGAGTTCCTTTTCCAGCTCGATCATCTTCAGTTCACGACCCACCACGGCGTCTTCAAACT